>DNAD01000096.1 GCA_003484785.1 Lachnospiraceae bacterium | reverse complement strand
CGCTGACCTGTATTCCCTTTATCTTTATGATATACTGGTTCGGGTTGAGCTGGATATTATCCCTTAAGCGGATTATCGGAACCACGGTTCCAAGCTCAAGAGCGATCTGCCTTCTGATCATGACCACTCTGTCAAGCAGGTCACCGCCCTGATTGACATCCGCAAGGGGAATAATGCCGTAACCGAATTCCAGCTCGATGGGATCGACCTGCAGCAGGGAGGTAACGTTCTCCGGCTTCCTTACCTCTTCGGCCTCCGCCTCCGTCTCGTCCACCTTCTCCTCTACCTCCGCTTCCTCCACAAGCCCGGAAACGTATCTTCCGGCTATTACGAAGATAAAGCCGATAGCTAGGAAGATCACGGCGTTTAAGGGGGTCACTATCCCCAGGAAGCAGAGCACCCCTCCTACCAGGTAAAGAGCCTTGGGAAGACCGAAGATCTGCTTTACTATCGCGCCTCCCAGCTCCTCCTTCATGCTTCCCTTGGTGATCAGGATACCTGTGGACAAAGAAATAAGGAGGGAAGGGATCTGGCTTATAAGTCCGTCACCTATGGTAAGTATGGTATATTTCTGTACCGCATCCGCGATGCCCAGTCCCATATTGAGCATGCCGGTGGCTATACCCCCTACCACGTTTATCGCCGTAATGATAAGGCCTGCGGTGGAATCTCCCTTGACGTACTTAGTGGCACCGTCCATGGCCCCGAAGAAGCTGGCCTCGTCCTGGATCTTGTCTCTTCTTTTCTTCGCTTCGGCATCATCGATGGCTCCGGTATTGAGATCCGCATCTATGGCCATCTGTTTACCGGGCATGGCATCAAGGGTAAACCTGGCGCTGACCTCGGCTATACGCTCGGTACCTTTGTTGATGACCATGAACTGGACTATCAGCAGGATCATGTAGATTATTATGCCTATTACAAGATCGCCGCCTCCGACGAAGTTACCGAAGGTAGCTACCACGTTTCCGGCTTCGCCCTTGGTAAGTATCAGCCTTGTGGAGGATACATTGAGCGATATCCTGAATATCGTTGAAAACAGGAGGATAGTCGGGAAATTGCTCATGTCGAGGACTTCCTTGCAGAACATGGCATTAAAAAGGATCGCGAAGGAAATGCCCATATCTATAGTAAGACAGACATCCAGCAGCGTTTCGTTCATAGGCACGATAAGGAAGATAAACGCTGCCAGAAGGTAGAGCGCTATCCCCAGATCCGCTTTTCCTATTTTCATTCCCGCTACATTCATATAGTAAACCTGATTTAAGACTTAACGCTAAGTGCGCGATTCGGCTGTGAATAGTAACGATTTTTCGTCAATGCTGTCGGGCAAAAAGACAGGCAAAGGTGTTTAAGTAATTTTTCAACACGAATAAACTCCATTTATTTGCATCCTTGTGGATAGAACGCAGAGTTCACGCACTCTTTCTGTTATATATCACCGCGAGGATATCCGCCACGGTCTGATAGAGCTCCGGAGGTATCATCGCCCCAAGCTCCACGTTGTAATACAGCATCCTTGCAAGCGGTTTATTCTCGACTATGTCAATATTATGCGACTTCGCCTCCTCCTTGATCCTTGCCGCAAGAAGATCCTCTCCCTTTGCCAGCACATATGGCGCGGGCATCACCTCGGGATCATATTTAAGTGCCACGGCGAAATGCGTAGGGTTGGTGATGACCACGTCTGCCTGTGGCACCGCCTGCATCATACGCCTCCTGGAAGCCTCCATCATCCTCTGACGCTGTTTGGATTTGATCTGGGGATCTCCCTCGGCGTTCTTCATTTCATCCTTGACCTCCTGCTTGGTCATCTTGATGTCCTCGTGGAACTTATGCTTCTGGTAAGCATAGTCCGCAAAGCCAAGGATGAGATAGATAGCGCTGACCTTAATGCCCATGTCTATGACTATCTTTCCGAAAAACTGTATCCCCTGGGTAATGGACATATCATACAGGAGAAATATGGTCGAAAGCTCATCTTTTATGGTCGAATATACGACCCCTCCTATTATGATCAGCTTGATGAGCGATTTAAGCAGCTCCATCAGCTTGTCCACCGAGAAGATCTTTTTAAACCCCTTTATGGGATCGAGCTTGCTGAACTTGGGCGTGAGAGGCTTGGCCGTAGGTTTCCATTTAACCTGGACCAGATCCGTAACGAAGGCCACAATGAAGGCCACCAGCAGAAAAGGCGCCAGATAAATGATGATGTTTATGATAACAGTCATAAACAGCTTTCGTACAAAGAGCTTCGGGATCTGTCCCTCCACAAAGGTGGAGATATCGTTCATCTGCCCGTATACCGAGCTGAAGGTCTCGAGAAAGCGTATCCCGAGAGTTCCGCAGTAGATCCTCATGGTGATGAACATCGCAAGAAGGCTTACCGCAGTCCCTATCTCCTTACTCTTTGCGACATTTCCCTCTTTTCTGGTATCTTCACGCTTCTTGTCGGTAGGCTCCTCGGTCTTTTCTCCCCCGGGGCCTTCCTTTGCAAAGAACTGAAGCTCCAGTTCAAAGAGCCTGTTTTTTAATTGTTCTCCCCTGTACTCTCCCATATCCCGGTCTGTTATCCTCAGAGCGTGCCCGCGAGGCTTTCCGTGAAAACAGTCATCATGACCCTCATCTCCCTGAATATGTATTCCGAGAGGTTCGGAAGCGTGGAAACCGTGATAAAGAGTATCGCAAAGCCGGCAAAGATCTTTATCTGTATCCCCACGGAAAACATGTTTATCTGGGGCGCAGACTTTGCCAGTATCCCAAGCACCACATTTACGAGCATGATAGCCACCACCACCGGAAGGCAGAGCCTGAAGGCTATGTTCATGTAATCCCTGAGAAAACGGATCACCGTTACCGTTATCTGTTCGGAATCAAATACCGCTCCTCCTATGGGTATCAGCTCGTAGGTTTCCACCATTGCCCTTATGAAATAATAATGCATCCCCGTTATTATCATCATAAGGCTTATCACGTACTGGTACATCATCCCGGTAAAGCCCGTCATCTCACGGGTGGCCGGATCCATCAGCTGTACCATCGACAGCCCGATCTCCATATCCGCAAGCTTCCCGGCGAAATGTACCACCGATTCTATAAGGTTGGCCCCGAGGCCTATCAGAAGACCGGTCATGGCCTCCTTAAGCACCAGGGCGGCATATCCGTATACCGTATTGTAGGAAAGCGGGGTATGCACCGGCATTACCGCATAGATGATCAGTGCCAGAAAGATGGAGAACCCCGCCTTAAATCTCCTCGGTACGTTGTTTATCGAAAAGAACGGCGCTGTTACGATAAAGGACGCCATTCTCACGACGATCAGAAGAAATAATTCCAGATCCTCAAAGGAAAAAGAATAATCGATCATATGCTACTTGACAAAAACCGCAAAATTCCCCCAGAGCTCCTCCATGAACCCGGTGATATTATTGGCGATCCACTCGCCTAACAGCATTATTATCAGGAAGATCCCGATAAACTTGGGCACGAAGGTAAGGGTCTGTTCCTGAATGGAGGTAACGGTCTGGAATACGCTGACAGTAAGCCCGATAATGAGAGATACCAGAAGCATCGGCGCCGAGCACAGTACAATGATGTAAAAGGTCTGTCTTGTGATATCCACAACTGTTTCTATTGTCATATATTTCCCCTTCCTTCCCCTTTACCGTGCTTTCACTCCCGAAAGCCCCGGCCCTGATCCGTCCCCGGATCACATAAAAGTCTTTACGAGATTGACGATCACAAGATTCCATCCGTCCGCCAGCACGAACAGAAGGATCTTAAACGGCATCGAGATGGTCGTAGGCGGCAGCATCATCATTCCCATCGACATAAGCGTCGAAGCTACCACCATGTCTATGACGATAAACGGAATATAGATCAGAAAGCCTATGATAAATGCCGTTCTCAGCTCGCTGATCATAAACGAAGGCACAAGCACCCTGGTAGGGATATCGTCCACATCATCCACGGACTCTATCCCTTCGATGTCAAGAAACATCCTGACATCCTTCTTCATGGTCTGTCCGTACATGAACTCCCTCAAAGGCTTAAGCGCCGTCTCGATAAACTCCTCCTGCTGTATCTCCCCGGCCTCGAAGGGCTTTATCGCATTTTCGTTTATTTCGGTGATGACCGGATTCATAATAAAAAAAGTCAGAAACAAAGAGAGGCCCACAAGCACCTGATTCGGAGGTGCGGTCTGAGTGCCCAACGCCGTTCTGACAAAATGCAATACGATCAGTATCCTTGAGAACGACGTCATCATGATGACAATAGTCGGAGCAAGCGCTATGAGGGTAAGCGTGATCAAAATACGCAGGGTCCCCGTAAGATTTCCCTGCCCGTCCCTGTAGGTCAGGGTAAGGTCATTGGAAACATTCAGCTCCTTAAGATCATCTGCATTCTCTGCTGATCCCGGTCTGTTTATCACTGTATTATTTTCGTTTATGTCATCCTCATCAATGATACCTATGTCATTGTACGCCGAATCAACGGCAGCCGCCCTGACGGGCACCAGACAGACCAGACATGAAAGCGTCAGAACAAAAAAGAACGCTTTCATCCGGCTGCCCGCCGTTTCCTTAACTCTCCTCATCCGCTCTTCCGCCCTTATCCCCCAGCCGGTCCTTCGCCGAGATCAGAAGCTTTCCGAAGCCTGTTCCCGGCACAGCGTTTTCATCCGAAAACTCCAACTCCTCTCTGTCCACCTCAGTAACGACCCCGATCTCGTCCTTTCCGATGGCAAGAACATAATATCTCCTGCCTATCCTGACCAGCTGGAGATATTTGTTATTTGAAAGCCTGAAGCCCTCCAGAGCTTCGAAATTTCCGGTTTTTGACTGCTTTTTCTGGTAATTTCCCACAAGCCTTGTCCCTATCAGGGTCAGGGCAAGAACGAAAACAAACGCAAGCAGTACGGTCGCAAACTGGGCTGCGCTGTCTATACGCGATGTCTGAGCTAACAGCATGACCCGTGTCAGCCTATGACTTTTTTAACCGCTTCGATAACACGGTCTGCCTGGAAGGGCTTAACGATAAAGTCCTTGGCACCCGCCTGTATAGACTCTATAACCATGGCCTGCTGACCCATGGCGGAACACATGATTACCATTGCCCCGGGATCACCCTCCTTGATCTTCTTCAGAGCCTGGATTCCGTCCATTTCAGGCATTGTAATATCCATGAGAACAAGATCGGGCTTGAGCTCGTTATACTTCTCAACAGCCTTGGCTCCGTTCTCTGCCTCGCCAACAACATTATAACCGTTTTTCGTGAGAATATCCTTGATCATCATTCTCATGAAAGCTGCATCGTCGCTGATCAAAATATTTTTTGCCATTTTTTACTCTCCTGTCTTTTAAACCACTTTTATATATCATAAGAGGATAAACCTCCTATAACCTACCCATGTCCGGGCCCTCATTTATACGGATCGGTCCGATCAGTGCTTTCTCAGATTATCTCGGTAACTCTGACACCAAAGTTTTCCTCGATAACAACAACCTCTCCTCTTGCGACCATCTTGCCGTTTACAAGAACATCCACCGGTTCTCCGGCGATCCTGTCAAGCTCGATGATGGTTCCCGGAGCAAAGTCCAGGATATCGCTTATGGACTTGCTGGTACGTCCCAGCTCCACCGTAACCTCAAGCGGCACGTCCTTTATCAGGGAAATGTTCTCCTGGGACTGCATGGCGTTTACATCGTTGGAAAACGCCTGGAAGGATGCGGGCTGGATATTTAGGTTCGGAGCCTGCATCATGGCCTGTCCCATCATCGGCTGGCCCATCATGGGCTGCCCCATCATCGGCTGACCCATTCCCATGCCCATGCCCTGCTGCATAGGCATTCCCATGCCCATACCCTGCTGCATCCCCATGCCCATGCCCTGCTGCATGCCCATTCCCATGCCCTGCTGCATTGACATATCCATCTGGGGCTGGCCCATTCCCGCGCCCATCATCGGATCCGGGCCCGGGGCCATCGGCGCAGGTGGCGGTGGCGGAGCCGGTTCGGGCTCGGGCGCCGCGGAAGCTCCTCCGCCCTGGCTGTCTATAAAATAATTATAAAGATCCTTCGCAAAATCCACGGGATAGAGCTGCATGATCTTTGAATCGATCAGCTCCCCGATCTGCATTCTGAAGGTTATCTTAACAAAGGTACCGTTCAGGAAGGATGATACATCTCCCACATCCAGATTTTCAAGCTCTACTCTTGTCGCTTCCGGAGGTGATATATCTATCATCTTGCCGAGCATTGAGGAAAGTGAGGTGGCGCTGGAGCCCATCATCTGATTCATCGCCTCGGAAATTGCGCTTAAATGAAGCTCTCCCAGCTCGCCTTCGACATTGGTGCCGTCTCCTCCCATCATCAGGTCGGTTATGATCTTAACGTC
>DNAD01000081.1 GCA_003484785.1 Lachnospiraceae bacterium | reverse complement strand
GCCGGTGCCGCGCAGCCGGCCAGTGCCGATACTGTCATAGCCATACCCATTAAACAGGCAATCAGTTGTCTCTTCATAAAATAATTCCTCCTTTTGTAAAAAAATTTTTGTTAACCATATTTATTTATTGTTAATAAGGAAATTCTCTGTCAAATTTCCATAACAATCATGATAGTGTGCTCGAAAGATCCGTTCGTGATCATTTCCCGCATCCTTAAGAGCTTTCGGATCACGAAACAGCTGGCCTCTATACCCTTGCCACGGCCTCCTGCCAGCCCTTATATTTCCTGAAACGGAGCGCCTCGTCCATCTTCGGCTCGAACCGTTTTCTGGTATAGATGTCAAATACCTCCTCCGTATAAAGCCCCGCCGAGATCCCCGCCGTATAGGCGGCGCCTATTCCCGAAAACTCCTCGGCGTCCGGAACCAGAACGTCTACCGCGGCTATATCGCTCTGAAACTGCATAAGGTACTTGTTTCCGGTGGGCCCTCCGTCAACTCTCAGCTCCTTTACGGTCATATTGGCATCCTGGCCCATTGCTTTAATAACGTCTGTTATCTGATATGCGATGGATTCGATCCCGGCCCTGACGATCTCTGCCTTCGCTGTAGTCCTTGTGATCCCGCACAGCATCCCCCTGGCGCTGCTTCTCCAGTGCGGGGCTCCGAGCCCCGTAAAGGCCGGGACAAGATAGAGCTCATCGTCCTGCCTTGCCGCTCTGCACAGCTCCTCGGTTTCCGCAGCCGACTCTATCAGCTTTACGTCATCTTTAAGCCAGGAGACTACCGCGCCCGTGTAGTTGATGTTTCCTTCGAGGCAGTAGCTTACCCGTCCGTTTCTGGAGAAGGCTATGGAGGTGACCACTCCGTGAGTGCTGAGTACCGGCGTCTCTCCAATATTGAGCATGATGGAGGAGCCTGTGCCGTAGGTAGCCTTGATCATCCCGGGCTTAAGACAGCCCTGTCCTAAAAGCGCCCCGTGGGAATCTCCGATGGCGCTGTAGATGGGGATTGGCTTTTCAAAAATACCGCCGGCGGTGGTTTTCCCAAACAGCTCATCCGAATAATGCACCTCGGGCAGGCAGCTCATGTCTACGCCGAAAAGCCCGCAGAGCTTTTCATCCCACTTAAGCTCAAAGATATTAAAGAGCTGGGTTCTTGAGGCGTTGGTGTAATCTGTCTTAAAGCTGCGGCCCTCCGTAAGCTTATATATCAGCCAGGAATCGATACAGCCTATGCAGAGCTCTCCTTTTGCGGCCTTTTCCCTTGCGCCTTCTGTGTTTTCCATAAACCAGGCCGCCTTTGCCGCGGGAAAATAGGGAGACAGATTTATGCCGGTATGATTTTTTATAAGATCCGCACCGGTCCTTATCTCTTCCCTTTCGCAGATGTGAGCTGCTCTGGAGCACTGCCATACAATGGCATTATCAAGGGGCTCTCCGGTCTTTCTGTCCCAGATCACAGTAGTCTCTCTCTGGTTACTGATCCCGAGGGCCTCTATCTCTGAGGGTGAAACTGCCGCCTCACTGAGAAGCTCCTCCATCACCGCGAGAGTATTTTTATAGATCTCTCCGGGATCGTGGGAAACCCATCCTTCACTGCTTATGATCTGACGGTGAGGCTTGTCACACCTCTTTACGAGATTGCCCACCTCATCAAACAGAAGGGCTTTGGTACCCTGTGTACTCTGATCGATTCCTATTATATATTTATTAGCCATTTTTTATTCCATACCCGCAAACACAATCAACTTCATATATTCTTTATTATCGTATCCCTGATCCCTTCGGCATCCAGTCCGTAATACTTAAATACCTCCTTTGAAGTTCCGGTGATCACGGGCGTATCGGGAAGTGCAAGATTTATTACCTTTTTGGGGCATTCGGCAGCCACTGTCTGTGCAACCATCGAGCCCAGGCCCCCAAAGGGAGAATGCTCCTCGACGGTTACGATAAGCTTTGTCTCCTCCGCCGCTTGTATTACCGCATCCCTGTCAAGAGGCTTTACACAGTACATATCGACAACCTTTGCAAAAATCCCTTTTTCCTTTAAAAGCTCCATGGCGCCGACAGCCGGATAAACCATTTCGCCGCAGGCTATGATGGCAACATCCTTTCCCTGTCCTATGATAGTTGCCTTATCCATTTCAAATGGACAGGATTCCTCGCTGTAGACATCCTCAACGGGATTTCTTCCGACTCTTATATAAGCGCACTTTCCATCGTTTATAAGCTCCCTGAAAAGCTTTTCGGTCTGGAAACGGTCACTGGGAAGATATACCCTCATGCCCGGTATCGCAGACATTGCCGCGATATCCTGGGCGGAATGATGGCTCATCCCAAGGGCTCCGTAGCTGACTCCTCCGCTTATGCCTATAAGCTTTACGTTTGTCCTTGAATAAGCCACGTCAACCTTGCACTGCTCGTAGCTTCTGGTAGTAATAAAGCTGGCAGGAGACGCTGCAAAGGGCTTTTTCCCGCAGGAGGCGAGGCCTGCCGCTATGCTTACAAGATCCTGCTCCGCGATCCCTACCTCTATGGACTGGTCGGGAAAGGCCTCAAAGAATGGTGATAAGGACGCGCTTCCTCTTGAGTCCGAACAGAGTACTACAATATCCTTATCGTTAGCGGCCTCTTCCATCAAAACATCACAGATCATTTTACGATTGGGTATCTTATTCATGAAGCGCCGCCTCCTTTCTCTCATTCAGCTCCTTTACTATCTCCCTGTATTCTTCTTCAGTGGGAAGATGGTGATGCCAGCCCGCCTTGTTTTCCATGATCTCTGCTCCGTAACCCTTGATCGTATGAACTATCACTGCGCATGGCTGTCCTTTTAAGGTCTTTGCATCATCAAAAGCTTTCTTGAGGGAGATAAAATCATGCCCCTCAGCTTCTGTCACATTCCAGCCAAAAGCTTCTATCTGTTTTTTAAGCTCCCGATGGTTCATTACTGTATCGGTGGTGCCGGAAATCTGAAGGCCGTTCAGATCTATGACCGCACAAAGGTTATCAAGCTTATAGTGCCCGCCGGCCATAAATCCCTCCCATACCGAACCTTCCGCCAGCTCACCGTCTCCCATGAGCGTATATACACGATAACTCCTGTTATCCATCTTACCGGCTAAGGCCATTCCCACCGCTACCGGAAGCCCGTGGCCGAGAGAACCGGAATTCATCTCTATTCCCGCAAGCTTATTATTTGGATGGCCGATAAACTGTGAGCCGAATCTGCTGAATTTCTCAAGCACCTCCGAAAGAGGAAAGAAACCCTTATGGGCAAGTACTGTATACAGAGCTTCCACCGAATGGCCTTTACTCATTATGAACCTGTCCCTGTCCGGGTCGTCCTGATTTTCAGGATTTATATTCATCTGTTCATAATAAAGCTCAATAAGGATATCCATACAGGACATATCGCCTCCGATATGACCTCCCTTTCCGGACATTATGATATCCACACAGTCCTTTCTGAAATCAAAGGACATAGCCTTTAGATTCTGCATCGTATTCTCCTTTTTTAGAATATTATTCGCACGTGATCAGCTGCCGATACACAGCTGTAAGATCAAATCTCATCAAACACAACATCTTCACCGTGAAGATAAGCTTTTACCTTATCCTCAATGGGATCATACAGATCAGGAGTTATTCCGATATATTTGCAGGCCTCATAGATCACGGGCAGAACGTCACCATGTATGGCTGCACAGTGATGTATGTAAGGTCCCTCTACCACCTTTGCTTCAAGCCTCTTAAGGTTTGCAACCTCAATCCAGACATAGGTACCCTTCGTCCAGGGACCGTCTATACCCTTTGCATGCCCTAAGAGGATTGAGTAATTTCCTTCATCCCCGTCAAAGCGGCAGATGGTCATAGGGCCGTGCTTTGCCTCAGCGGAAACCGCTCCGTTCTGGGGGAAAGCCACGGGAACACAGATAGTGGGCTTTTCCCTGGCTACAGAAATGGGCCAGGGGCCGCAGTGCTGTAAAAGCTCTCCATTCTCATTATCCGGGTGTCTTACGGTCCAGTCCGCAAACATTACCCTTTTTTCGTTCATGGACGCGGCCTCGGCGATGAGCTGGGATATGGCGCCATGTATATCCGTTTCGCATACTACCGGAATGCCTTCCTCATTCAATAAGGCATTGGCCGCGCAGGGCATTATTCCTATTTCGCCCTGAAGCGCGTTCCAGCACTGGATCGCCACCGCGTTGCAGCCGTATTTCTTAACAAGCCTTCCCATGGCAACCTTAAGCCCTGCCACGTTCTCAAGCAGTTCATCCGCTATATCGCAGGTCATGTTTTCCTTGCAGTACTTTATTACCTCTTCCACCTCTGTTCTGTCGGCTTTGGCCTTCTTTATCTCATCCGAAAGCTCCGGAAGGGGAATGGGAGAAAGCTGGATATTAAATTTCTCAAGAAGCTCGCCCTCGTTGCACATCGTGCTCCAGAAATCGAAGGGCCTGGGACCTATCTGAAGTATCCTTATGCTCCTGAAGGTCTTTACAACGTTGCACACCGCCAGGAAATCCTTTATTCCCCTTTCAAACTCGGGATCCGTAAGCCTGCAGTTTGTCATATAGGTAAAAGGAACCCTGAAGCGTCTGAATACCTTGCCTGTTGCAAAGATCCCGCACTGTGAATCCCTGAGCCTCATTCCGTCGGGCTCGGGCCTCTCGTCCCTGGGTCCCCACATGAGAACCGGAAGGTTCATCCTTTTGGCAAGCCTTGCGCAGACATATTCGGTTCCGAAATTACAATGGGCGACAAAGAGTCCGTCAACTCCCTCTTTTCTGAACTTTTCTTCCACCTTTGCTATATCGTTATCGTCGTATAAAAGCCCTTCTTCATTTATATCAGTGATATCCACAAAGTCTATGCCAAGCTCCTTCATGCGGTCTGCAGTGAGTCCGCGGTACTTTATGGCGTCAGGAGCGCTGAAGATGCTTCGCCTGGTAGGAACGTAGCCTAGTTTGATATTTGCCTTTGACATGATGATTCTCCTTTTTATAAATTTGTTTCAATACTGTTTTTCAACACATATTAACGGATATATTGGCTCCACTACTCTTTCGCGGGGGTCTCACAAAGTCTTTTTTATTTACTGGTTATTCAGGGTTATGAAGACTTTGTTCGACTGAAACGAAAACTCCCGTTCGTTTGCTTTCTCCCGTCAGATTTTTAACGGGAGTTTTCGTTTCTCGCCTGCAGGGCCATTTTGCCCTGGAGATTTCTCTGAACCTGATCTATGATAACGGCTATGATAATAACTATTCCTCTTATTACTTTCTGATAGAATTCGGTTACGCCGCACATTGTCATACCATCGTTGATAACACCGATAACAAAGGCTCCCACGATCGTTCCTCCAATATTACCAATACCGCCTGCCATTGAGGTACCGCCTAAAACCGAAGCAGCTATCGCATTCATCTCCCAGGATTCGCCGGTCTTCGGCGACCCTGACATAAGCTGTGCCGTAGCGATTATCCCTACTATGGAAGCGCAGAAACCCGAAAACGCGTAAACCCAAATCTTGACCTTATCGGCTTTGATTCCGGAAAATATGGAGGCTCTCTCGTTTCCACCGATAGCTAATACATGCCATCCGAAGGGAGTCTTTCGAAGGACTATCCCGGCGCAAACTGCAATAATGGTAAGGATCACAACACCGCAGGGTATAGGAGTATTTCCGATATTAGAACCGAAGAAGTCCATCCCCGTATTTCCTAATCCATCGTACCCGGCAATACTTGAAAAGGTCGCGCCGTTCGAGCGGATATTTGCAAAGCCCCGCCAGATATACATTGTTCCAAGAGTCGTTATGAAGGGAGCCACCTTGCATTTGGTTATTATCACTCCGTTTAAAGCTCCCATCAGAGCCCCTAAAAGCACTGTTATCAGAAATACTACAGGAACGCTGAAATAAACCGTAACCCCGAATATCTTTAAAGTAAGACCCTCCTGGATAAAGCCGGCTGCCAACATCCCTGCAAGACCCGCTACTGAACCCACCGAAAGATCAATACCACCCGTTATTATTACGTAGGTCATACCTACCGCAAGAATACCGTACAGCGCAACGTGCTTGGCTACCGACAAAAGCGAGCTGACCGTCATAAAATTGTTAGCGGCAAAGCTGAAATAAATCATCAGTATTACCAGTACTATGAAGGTTCGTCCGTTTAACAGCATCATCAGCCATTTATTATTTCCCGATTTATTGTTATTCATGATCATTATCCTCCCGATCCGATCTTGAGTGATGGCCCTTATACGAAGCGAGCACCAGAGCATCCTTTTGTATCTCATCTCCGTAAAACTCACCGGTTTTTATACCGTTTGAAAGTACGATCACTCTGTCTGCGATAGCAACTATCTCCTCAAGCTCTGAGGATATGACAATGATCGAAAGCCCTTCCTCGGCATATTTATTGATTATCTCGAAAACTTCGGTTTTCGCGCCGATATCAATCCCCCGGCTGGGCTCGTCCATCAAAAGAATCTGCGGCTCGGTAAGAATGCCCTTCCCTATTACTACCTTCTGCTGATTGCCGCCCGAAAGAGATAATATGGGAAGCTTTTTATTACTGACCTTGATGTGGATATCTTTTATCTCCTTATCCACCATCTCGTCTTCCCTCTTTTCATCAATGAATATTCCGGCTTTTCTGTAGCGTTTCAGAACCGAGAGCGAGGTATTCTTTTCAACGCTTAAGGTCTGTACCAGTCCCATGGCCTGACGATCCTCGGGTATGAGGGCAAAGCCCTCCTCGATCATCTGTGAGATATTTTTGACCTCGATCGGTCTGCCGCTCTTTATTATCTGTCCGGTATGCTCGGGTCTCAGCCCCATTATGCATTCAAAAATCTCCGATCTGCCCGCTCCCAACAGCCCGTATATTCCAAGCACCTCTCCCTTTTTAAGCTCAAAGCTTACATGATCCACAAGATATCCGCCTCCGGGCTTCGGAAGACATAAATCCTTTACGGAAAGAACCGACTCAACCTCTTCCCAGTTTACCTGCCGGTCTCTTTTCGGATAATTCTTTTTCCCTCCGGTCATCTTTTCAACTATCCAGGGTATTGAAATATCTTTAACATCCGCATCAGCGACATACTGTCCGTCTCTGAGCACAGTCACATGATCCCCGATCTCCAGGATCTCCTCAAGCCTGTGTGAGATATAAACGATCGAAATGCCGCTTGCTGTAAGCTCCCTCATTATCTTAAACAGGATCTGAACCTCCTGCTCGGATAACGAAGAGGTCGGTTCATCCATGATAAGCACCTTAAGATCATCGTCTACAAGGTTTCTCGCGATCTCGATCATCTGCTGCTGCCCGACTCTTAATTCTCCCACCTTCGTATTAAGATCTATCGGATGCTCAAGCCTGTTAAGTACCTTTTCCGCACCCTCCATATGCTTTGCGTTGTCTAGAAGCAGGCCCCTCTTCTTTTCCTTATTCATATAGATATTCTGGTATACGTTAAGGTTCGGAAAAAGACTTAACTCCTGATGAATGATCCCTATGCCCTGTTTTCTTGCTTCAGTCGTATCCTTAAAATGAACTTCTGTACTTCCGATATACATTTCGCCATAGGTGGGCTGCTCAATACCGGCTATCATTTTCATCAGTGTGGACTTTCCGGCTCCGTTCTCTCCGATCAGAACGTTAACCTTGCCCTTAAGAAGATCAAAGGAAACCTTATCGAGCGCCAGGGTTCCGGGATAAACCTTTGAGATTTTTTCCGCATGAAGGAAGACATCCTCTCTGCAAGTATATCCTGCCATATTTTTCCTCCTGCTTTATTTCAGTTCCAGTATTACAGGAGTGATGAACAGCTCGTCCTTTTTTGTAGAGCTGACTGAAAAAGCCCCCGTAAATTCCGCGGTCTTACCCGACGCCGTAGTAAGATCAAGCTTCGAAATAACATTGTCCTGGACCATGGTATTTATATTACTGGCTACCTGTGCCCATTCATTTGTGGTCACCTTCTGTCCGTTGTAATTATTGATATCCATAAAATCAACGGCATCCCTTAAGGAAGTATCCATATTAACAGGTCCGACCGCAAGCTTAATCGTATCGTCTCCGTCATAGCCGTCAAGCTTGATAAGGAGATATCCCTTGCTGGATGCATCCTCGCTTACAGCCTTGGAAACGACCTCGGTGATTGTGCCCGTTCCCTTTACGGCATATATTATGGATTTACTTGCGGCTGTCGAGGAGTCCGTAGGAACCTTTGCCGCCATCGCTGAAGCTGTATCACTGAAAAGATCCCCTCCGCTTGAATTCAAAAGCTCTGCCAGATCCACGGCCTTTTCAGTTATCTCGGGTACAAGCTGATCGCTCCACAGAGAATCTCCGCCTGCGCTTGCATCAAAGGATGTCGCTCCCGTATACTCGCTTTCCGTGCCGATAGGAATGACCTTACATCCGGAAACCGCCAAAGCCCCTATTATCATTATTGAGATAATAATACTTTTTTTCATCCTCGAGTCTCCTTATTCATTAATGGGCAGAAGCCTTAACTTCTGCCCATATTGCTCATCACTTATCGATCGCCTGCAATCCATCCGTTCTACGGGACAGCCACGATCCATCAATGTGATTTATTCAGTATAAACAAAGCCCACAAGATTATCAGCATTGTCAGCTGTTATAGCGATACAGGGAATAAGCTGTCTTTCATCCTGTCCTGTGGTTCCTTCCTTTAAGTACTTGTCAGCTTCTTCTACAGCTGTCTGGGCGATAACGGCAAACTGCTGTAAAGCTGTACCGGTCGCTTCACCTGCCTTGATAAGCGCAACAGCGTCATCAGAACCATCAACACCGATAGCGGGAACGTTCATTCCATGATCCTTAAGAGCTGCGCAGGCTCCTGCAAGCATGGTATCATTTCCGCAGATAACGCCTTCAATGTCGGGATGTGCCTGGATAAGGGCATCCATCTTTTCATAAGCTTCGGTCTGCTCCCAGTTAGCTGTCTGCTGCTCTAACATTTCGAAATCAGGATACTGGTCAATAACTGAATGGAAGGCTTCGGTTCTTACATGAGCATTTGTATCGGAATCCTTTCCGAGAAGCTCAACATACTTTCCCTTCTCCCCCATTGCCTCAACCCATACCTCGGCGATAGCTGCCGCACCCTGGTTGTTGTCGGCGATGATCTGAGCGATGGCAACTCCGTCCTCAGTGATCTCACGGTCGATAAGGAAGGTAGGAATACCTGCGTCTTTAGCTTTCTTAACAGCTTCTATCGTAGCGTCAGCGCCTGCGTTATCACAGATAATGGCAGCGGCCTTATCAGCTATGGCAGCATCAAAAAGCTCTGTCTGCTTTGTAGGATCATCGTCATGTGAAACAGCCTTTGTTTCATATCCTAATTCCTCAGCCTTTGCAACCGCATTGTCAACCTCAGCCTTGAAAGCGGGATTAGAAACTGAAGGAGTGATAACATACATTATATTGGAGCCGCCGCCGGGTAATACATCCGCTGCGGCCTCTTCTGCGGGAGCAGCTTCTTCCTCTGCAGCCTCTTCTGCAGGAGCAGCTTCTTCCTCTGCAGCCTCTTCTGCAGGAGCAGCCTCCTCTGTTGCGGCAGGAGTTTCAGCCGGTGCCGGTGCAGCCGCGCAGCCTGCAAGGATTGATGTTCCCATCGCCATTGCCGTTAATAATGCTACTAACTTTCTTTTCATTTTTTTCCTCCTTTAAAGCCTGTGACTTGATGTAAAACAGTTTTACATGCGTTTATTATATCAATTGCCTTTCTAATGACAAGATTTTATGAGAATTTTTGTGAATTTTAGACAAAGTCCAATGCTTTGATTTGGTTATTATTATGGAGAACTCAACTAAAAAAGCCCATTTTATAACTATTTGATAAAATGGGCTTTTGAATTTTTATATGAATTTTTATATAAATATTTATAAATGATTTACTCTATTTCAGTTTTCGTACTGAATCTCTTATTATAAAATCCGTGCTGACTTCAATTTTTGTTTTGATGGCGTCACCGTTATTTAATATGCTTATGAGTTTTTCTATTGCCAGCTTTCCCATCTCCTGTTTCGGCACTCTGATAGAGGTAAGCCTCGGTGAGCAGATCTCGCTGTAGGGAAGATCATCAAAGCCTATGATGGAAACATCCTCCGGTATCCTTATCCTGTGCTCCTGAAGAGCCCTCATGGCTCCCAGTGCGATCATGTCATTATCGGCGATATATGCGGTCGGTAGCTTCGGACTTGTTTTAAGGTATGCCATCATATCCTGATAAGCGCTTTCCATGGAGGTGGAGAGCGGAACACGGAATTCCGGCTTTATCGTAAGCGCTGCGGTATTCATAGCCTTCTGGTAACCGCGATTTCTTAATCTGAAGGCTCTTATCCTGAATTTCCCGCTTAGATATCCGATATCCGTGTGTCCCTGGTCGATCAGATATTTCGTGGCAAGAAAGAAGGAATCCTCATTATTTATCGCTACTCCGCTGAATTTCATATCCCCCGTGCAGTAATCCAGGGTAATTATCGGGCATTTACTGTCATGAAAAGGCTTTAGATCCTCTCCTATCACTTCCGTTCCCAGAAGAACCAGGGCAGAGGAGCTGTCATTTATAAGGGCCTCCACCTGTTCCTCATAATCAGGGGAAAAACGGTCAACATGTACCATCATCATTTCATAGCCGGCATCCATGCAGGCCCGCTCCGCTCCGTTGATCATCTGCGTGAAGAACGGAGTATCATCAAGGATCTGCCCGTTTCTTCTGTAAAGGATAAACTTTACCTTGGTTATTCCTATGTCCGTTATATAGCCCAATTCCTTTGCGACCTTGAAAATGGTCTCCGCGGTTTCTTTGTTTACTCCTCTTTTATGATTCAGGGCGTTTGAGATCGTTGCAGGAGAAAATCCCGTCTGTTCGCTTATCTGTTTTATATTAACCTTCATGATCTTCTTCTTGTAAAAATTTTTATATATTTAACTGAAATTTTTACATAGAGTATATCCCATTTTCTTTTCAGGTACAATAATATATTTCTGTTATATCCTTTCCTATTATAACAAGCAGCTTAATGCTTACAAGAACCGATTGATATTTCTGTAAATATCTTACAAGGCATCCTATGTTGTTTTGTGCACTATTCGTTTTCAGAAATCATTATTACCTTTTTTATCTAACGGCTTTTGTTATCAATTCAATATTGACAAATCGGCACAAAATAAACATACTAGGAAAGACTGATAGCCATATGGAATGATCTGAGAGTCAAAAGCATTTCCTGCCATTTTGCCTCTCAGACCATAGAATAAGCCGGTCATTAATAAGGGGTTTTCTGCAATGAATTTATTCAAACATAATAATAAGGTAAAAGCCAGGCTCCTCTGCGGGGCTCTGGCTCTTTCGCTGCTTACCGCGATCCCGTATTTTGTCTGCAGCGCGGACGAATTCGATAAACAGATCGCGAATATGAAGCAGGAAGAGGAAAAGACCAAAGAGGCCATCTCAAATCTCGAAAAGCAGACCGAGGAAACAAAGGAAGCTATCGCCATGCTTCAGGGACAGCGTGAGGCTATTGCCGACAATGTAAGCGACTTAAGGGGTCAGAGCTACTCCCTGCAGAGTAAGATAAACGGCTATTCCGAGCAGCTTGACGTCCTTACCGACGAGATAGCGGGCACGGAGAGCGCGATGTCGGAGACTTCCTCTCAGATAATCCGGTTAAACACGGAGCTCGAAGACATAAGGCAGCAGAGAAACGACAGATACGAACTGCTCAAGAACCGCCTAAGGACCATCTATGAAAAGGGCGGCACCAGGGGAATGCTCCAGCTGATCCTGGAATCGGTCTCTTTTAAGGAGATGCTTACAAGGACCGAATATCTGGCGGCTATCATTGACTATGATCAGCAGAAAATGGCCGAATGCAGGGAGCTTGAAAAGGAGCTTCAGAGAAAGCTTTCAGACGTGAAGGCCAAGGAGGCAGAGCTTCAGAGCTACCAGGAGGTGCTTGACGGAAAATATGCCGATCTTGAGGATCTCTCCAATGAGGTAAAGCAGATGCTGGCCTCTACCAATATGAGCCTCTCTTCCGAAACCGAAAAGCTTGAGGATTACGATGAACAGCTTGCCGAGCTTGATAATCAGATGAAGGCTCTGGAGGCTCAGACCGCTGCGGCTCAGGCAGAGCTTGCAAAACAGATCGCCGACCGTCTCGCAATGCAGAGAGAGGATACCTCGGGATCCTATGCTGCCAGCGCGTCCGAGCTTGAATGGCTTGCGGCCACCATACAGGCTGAGGCCGACGGAGAATCCTATACGGGAAAGCTCGCGGTAGGCTCGGTCATTATGAACCGTGTTAAAAGCTCGGCCTTCCCCAATTCGGTCATCGAGGTCATAACCCAGAATATGCAGTTTGCCTCCTATCGTTCAGGAAAGGTTGAACTCATTATATCAAAGGGGCCCAATTCCACCTGTATCAAAGCGGCGCAGGAGGTGCTTGACGGCGCCCGTGTCGGTGACTATCTGTTCTTTATGACAAAGTACTATGCTGATTATTACGGGATCAGCGAATATACCATGATAGGCAACCATGCCTTCTTCTACAGATGGGTAGTGAAGGAAAAGGAGCCTGAAGAGGAAGGAGCCGGGAAGGAAGTCGAAAATCCCGAAGCTGAGGGAGCCGTGGCATACTCAGACGAGGATGAGGACGACGACTCGGAGGATGATGATGAATAATAAAGCTAACGGAAAAAGGTACAGAAGGAGGAGGCTTCAGGGCTGTATTCCCTATGTTATCCTTATACTCTGCGCCATTCTCCTGCTTGTAAGAGCCTTTTTAGGCTTCTGTGCCTCTGATGAGCCCTTTTACTTTTCCACTGCCTACCGGTTCTTTTGCGGTGACAGCCTTTTTCTGCATGACTGGTTTCCCACACAGCTCTCCGGGGTCATCCTGCTGCCCTTTATGGCGCCCTATATATGGATCACCGGCTCTACGACAGGTATCCTCCTGTATTTCAGGATATGGTATGTGGTGCTTACTCTTATAAATGCTCTGGTATTCTATAATATCCTTAAGCAGCACAAGCCCGGATCCCTTTCCTTCATGGCGGCGGTCTGCGTGCTGTTTTATGCCCACCTTAACATAGCGACTCTTTCTTATTATACGGTCTCCGTTCAATGCTTCCTTACGGCTATGCTCTTTATCTATCACTGGGAAAAGCTTCCCATGGGGAATAAGAAGCATTTGATAACAGCCGGTATTCTATATGCGGTCTCAGTGCTTGCCCTGCCCACAATGGCAGTGGGCTACCTGCTCACGGTCATCCCGCTCCTCGTCCTTGTGATAATTGAGAAAAAGATGCCGGTCAACGCCTTTGTTGCCACCCTTAGAAGGGCCGAGCTTTCCGATCTCCTTAAATATACATTTATCGGCATACTGATCCCCGCGGCGGTCTTTCTGGCATTTCTGTTCACCAATGTTTATATAGGGGATTTTATAAGCAATATCCGCTACGTGCTTTCGGATGAGGAACACGCCACCTCCCTTATCTATCCTTTAAGGAAATTCTTTATCAGCATAAACGAGGTCTACGGGATATATGCTTATCTGGGATATGCCCTTACCGCAGTCACCTTCCTTGGGGATGTTTTCACAAAAAAAGGACCGGGTCCTTTACAAAAAAAGCCCCTTGTTTATCTGGTGTTTTTCCTGGATCTGCTCCTGTTTATCGCATATTTTATCAAAGGCTTCGGCCACACCGGTTACGTTCAGACCGCGCTGTGCCTCTTCTGCCTTCCTCTTTTCTTTGCTTCGGAGCATAAAGACTGGACGGCCTTCTTTACCTTCTTTGTAAACGGCCTGCTCTTCTCGCTTTGTTACAGCTATTCCTCAAACGGTTATCTTTATGTGCTGTCCATGGGGCATTTTATAGCGGGGTTTGGGGGAATGTTCTTTATATGGGATTTCGGAAGACAGCTTCCGGGGCTTGTCTCTGCAAAGACCGGAAAGACAACCTATGGTCTGAACCGTTTCGTTACCTTTTTATGTACCCTGGCGATCTGTGCCGTGATGCTTGAAACCGCTTCTCTAAGGATCGTCAACGTTTACAGGGATGCTCCTCTTACGGCTCTTACCGAAAGGATCCCGGACGGCCCCGCAAAGTGGCTGTATACCACCCCCGGGCATCTTAAGCAGTACGAAGAGGTAAGCGGAGTCCTGGCAGAATACTGCAGGGTAGATCCCGAATCGCCTCAGGACAATATGCTGTTTATCTCAAAGCTTCTTCCCTGGGGGTATCTGTGTACCGATATGAGGGTAGGGGCGCCCACCACCTGGCGGATCGAGCCCGGAAGCGAAAGACTTGAGGAATATTATTCCCTTAATCCCGACCGGATACCTTCGACGGTGCTCATCTTAAATAAGGAGTATGGCTGCTATGATTCCTGCGGTGACGTGGAGGCCGATCCCACTCCCAACCTTATCGAGGATACAGAGGGTTTCCTGCCCGAATATATGGAAGAGAATGATTACGAGGTGATTCCCGTGATATGCGGAACTTTATATACCCGTCCGCAAAAATAGATGGCTTCTTGTTACTATTCACAGCCCAAAAGGCTGTGAATAGTAACAGATCAGGAGCAAAATCATGTAAAGTAAAGCAGCTGCAGTTATTATGATTCAGACAGGAAAGGTACATGTTATGAGCAGATTTGATGATTATCCAAAAAACTGGTAACCAGGATCAATAAAGACCCGTAAAAATGATCAGGAATATGATTAAGAGCGGCATGATAGAACCTGAGATGATAGGCGCCATGCTCGCCAGAAAGCTGACGAACTCCTTTCTTCGGAGAAGACCAGGGAAAAGAAACAGAAGACACGATACCTGTTACAGGGGTTTTCGTGGTTCATGCTATTATAAAAGACCGGGGAATGGAGAATGGAGGTTTCCTCCAGACAGTCCGGGAAGCTGATAGTCGGAGTTGGTTTTGCAGGTATGAATGCTGTTCAGAAATTTACTATGGGAGCATCAACTGCGGTATACGGAGCAATCATGTCTGCCTCCGGTTTTGATGCCAGGCTTGACAGCCAGGGCATAATGCAGCCGGAGAGTGTTATCTCAGCGATAAGGCTCTGTTTCTTTGGAGTGCCTATAGTCTGCTACCTGATCATTGCGCTTATGTTCTTATTCCTGTTTGATATTCGCAAGGTGCTCA
>DNAD01000187.1:4561-5463 GCA_003484785.1 Lachnospiraceae bacterium | reverse complement strand
GTAGTCTCGCAGGCCATGATGTACTTGCCGGTCTTTTCGCGGATAACCTTGCCGGCCTCCTTGAAGTCGTCCCAGGTCTCGATGGAGTTGATATCAACGCCGGCCTCTTCAAAGATCTCCTTATTATACATAAGGCAGGTAGCGCCTACGTGATAGTCAACGCCGTAGTAGTTGCCGTGGTTTGCGTAGTTGTCAAAACGTCCCATGATAAGATTTTCCTTATCGGGCTCGATGATGTCGTTTAAGGGAACGAGAGGGATGCTCTCCTCGTCACCTGTGATGAAGTTAGCATACATTGAGATCTCGATATCGGCGATGTCCGGAGCTCCGGTGCCTGTCTGAAGAGAGATCATGAGGTTGTTATGAAGATCATCATATCCCAGTGTCTCAGCCTTGAAGTCGATGGGGCGGTCCGGATAGGTCTCATTCCACCTCTTTGCCGCATCCTCCATGAAGGTCTGGTGGGCAGCCTGGAATGTCCAGAAGGAAAGCTCCTGAGCGCCTTCGGGTGCACTGCTCTCGGCCTCTGCAGCGGTATCGGCAGCGGGAGCCGCAGAATCTGCTGCCGGAGCTGTGGGAACTGCTCCCGCGCATGCTGTCAGAGAAATTGCCGTGCATGCTGCGAGAAGGGTCGCAATAATTCTCTTTTTCATTCTAAATCCTCCTAACTAAAGTAAATTGAAAGTCGACTTGGGGCAAATTGTATATATTGTATATAATTCATCTGCCCCCTGATGGTTTTATGATAAATGTATACATGAGATCTGTCAATATTAATTTGCATTTTTTATAATTATTTTGTATTTTACCATTTTACTTAGCTTGATTTTTAACTAAATTGATGGTAAAATCTTTCCATAAACAATTTAGTTTGGTTTCTTTCGAACTTAATCGGTGCGAAC
>DNAD01000187.1:3325-4504 GCA_003484785.1 Lachnospiraceae bacterium | reverse complement strand
ACGCAAATCGGCGCGGAGAAAGGATAGTTTAATGAGAAATATCACTGACCTGACCCAGGCGCTTCCTTTATTTAAGTGTCTGGGCTCCGAAGCGAGGATATCCATATTGAAAATGCTGTCGGACAGGGGCCCCATGCCGATGAACGCCATCGCGGAAAGCCTCGGCATTTCCCCCGGCTCGCTTTCGCCTCATATAAAGGCCCTGGCGGAATGCGGGCTTATCAATATAAGGTTCGAAGCGGGAAAGCACGGTCTGCAGAGGATATGCAGTCTTATGGAAGAAAAGATTCTGATCGATCTTGAAAGCGGCGCAGGCAGCAAGAACCTTTACGAGACCGAGATAGGGATCGGTCTGTACTCGGATTACGAGGTCTATCCTACCTGCGGAATATCCACCAGCGTTCACCTTATCGGGGAGGTGGATGACCCCAGGTTCTTTTCATCGCCGGAGCGGGTTAACGCAGGTATTCTTTGGCTTACTTACGGATATGTGGAATATATGATCCCCAATTATCTGGAGGAAAATCAGGTTCCCCTGGAGCTTCTGTTCTCTTTCGAGATCGCAAGCGAGGCTCCCGGGACGCGTGAAGACTGGCCAAGCGATATTGATTTTTACATCAACAATGTTCAGGTATGTACCTGGACCTCTCCCGGGGATTTCGGGAGAACTCCAGGCATCTATACGCCCTCCTGGTGGGATCCAAACTGGAACCAGTACGGGCTTTTGAAATTTCTGTCAGTAAACGACACCGGAACCTTCATTGACGGTGTCAGGGTCTCCGATGTATCTCTGAAGGATCTGAACATCAGCGCGGGCTCCGGGATCATGCTCAAGCTGTCCGTAGGCCCGGACAGTGTCCATCAGGGCGGTCTCACCCTCTACGGCCGTTCCTTCGGAAACTACCCCCAGGATATCATTGTAAGGATGCAGTATAAGGTTGAGGGCGGGGATTGACTGTTTGAATGACCGCCCCGGTCAACGTCTGAGATGTCTGAGATGTCCGGACTTTTCTTTATACAGCTTTTTATCCGCGCGGATCAGACAGTTCTGCGCGGTATCATTCCTGCCCCTCATTTTCTCGTAACCGATGCTTAAGTTCAGAGCATAAGGCAGATCCTCGCTCCGGCATCTTTCGGACAGAGTATTGTGCAGTAAATCAGCGATCTGCTCCGGATTCT
>DNAD01000187.1:1651-3270 GCA_003484785.1 Lachnospiraceae bacterium | reverse complement strand
CTCCGGATTCTGTATGATGATTATGAACTCATCTCCCCCGTACCTTCCGAGAAACGCGGGAGCTTTGATCCCTTCGCAGACCCGCTTGAGCGTCTCCGAAACAATGATCAGCGCACGGTCTCCTTCGGCATGCCCATAGGTATCGTTGATCTGCTTGAACCTGTCTATATCTGTCATCATTATAAATATTCTGGAGTTTTCCCTGTAGTGCAGCTGTTCCATGTACCGGTTGATCTGGCCGCGGTTATTTAACCGTGTCAGGGCATCCACGGATATAAGCCTCTGGGTATCCTGAATATAAAAGAACAGCAGCATAAAGGTACAGCCGAAACAAAATGTAGGCGCATTAAGGCTGTACACCTGTATCAGCCCGAAGGCCATGACGCCGATAGGGAAGGTTCCTATCAGCCGGTAATACTTTCTGTCCTCTTCCGATTCCGTTTTTATCGCGTTGACGATGGAAAAAACAAAGGATGTCAGAACATACAGCACCGGTGCGGCGATCATGCAGGGAAAGTACAGGCTGTTCAGGTCTCCGTTCTCATTTATCCAGAAATACGGGTTCAGTGCATATGAGATAATGAGAAAAAGGATGGAAACGATCATGGGGAGGCGCCAGAGCATCCTCTTTGTCCTGTCCTTCCTGAAAGGCATTTTCTCGGAAGCAGCCATGAACATGAACCATTCAAATGTGATAAGGCTCAGGATCACATAGTTTGTCAGGTTAAACAGTACGACAAAGGCCCTGGTTCTCGGAAGCTGGCCGCCCAGCACCGCCGCCCATCCGATATCCGAGCTGAAATACAGAATAAAAGCTATGATAGTCCTGTTGAAGCAGATCTGTTTTTCCTCCTGTGCGCGATGGATCCTGTCATTGATCAGGATCATCAGCAGAATGAGAATACAGATCAGATTTGCTTCGGCATAGAAAATGAAATATTCTAATCCCATTCGTTACCTCTCCCCTTCCGGTTCTTTCCCCTTATCTGAAATACCCCTCAGCGGAAAACAGCCTTCCTTCATCGATATAGTAGCCCTGTATCGATCCGTCGCTCATCAGTACCATTTTTTCTCTCAGCATATTCCCGTTTGCGTCATAGCAGTCAAAAAGGGATCCTTCTCTTCCATCCGTTATTATCGCTGTTTCAAGAAAGTGAAGGCGGTTTTCGCTTATGCCCGTATAGGCGGCTATCTTCGACTTCTGTACGGCAGGAGTCGCCGTTGTACCGTCATCCATACGAAGGCTCATGTAAGACAGCGTTTCGTTATACAGATTCTGTGCGGTGGGGTTTCCTCTTTCGGCCGCCCTCTGATACCATTCCAGGGCAAGCTCATAGTCGGGCTCTCCGCCGTTACCGTTTTTTGCCTGATCTCCCTTAAGCACCATGGCATCGGTATCCTCACTTGGCGGAGGCGTTATCGGTGCATCCACCGGAGTCGTGCTTTCAAGGTTACTCTCGTCAGCCACCGCGGCCACATCGGTACGCGAATATCTGGCAGGGCCTCCCTGCGTCCTGTCAGAGGGGGTATTCTCCCGCTCTGCGCTCTCGGCGTTCTCAATGCCCTCGCCTGTATCTTCGTAAGCTGCCTGCCCTGCATTATCACTGCCGGAAGCAGAG
>DNAD01000187.1:0-1517 GCA_003484785.1 Lachnospiraceae bacterium | reverse complement strand
GAGCCCTCCTGTGCCGAAGGATCTCTCCTGCCTCCCGGAAGAACATCTCCGCCCTGCTTTGTCAGGCCGGCACTTGCCCCAGTGCCCGATATATCCTCGGTGCTGTTTCCTCGTATAAAGGCAAAGAGCTGCTTTCTCAGGTCTACGTGGCTGGGACTGTATACATAGTATACGGCGCCCAGGAAAAGGATCACTACGGCGGCCGGAATGATGATCTTCTTAGAAACCTTAAACCTCCTTTTGCCTTCCGCCGGGTAAGCGCCCTCTGCATTATCGTCCGTTTTGCTGACCGTTTCGGTCAATGAAGCATTTTCAAGAGCCTCCTTACCGGATCCCTCCGTATCGGTTCCCTGCCCATCCCCATTCTCGCTTTCCTGCTTTTCCTTAAGGGAATCCAACAGAGCATCGATCTCCGAAGCCAGCTCATTACTGTTTATAAAATTGTTTTTGGCATAGGTAAGGAATTTTACGGCGCCCTGAACGTCGTTTTTATTTATCTTTTCCTTTGCGCGTGACACAGCCGTTTGAGAAATGGTCTCCATCTTCTTAAAGCAGAGCCGGCATCCCTTCGTTATCTCTTCGTTATCCCCGGCCAGCTGCCCGGCAAGCTCGACACTGCGGTAGGCAAGCTTATACTTTTTCTCATCGATGAGCTTTTCGGCATCCGATAAAAGAGAACGGGCCCGCCGGAGGTTTATGGTATCAATCAGTTCCACGCACTGTCTGATAATGTCGGGGTCCTCGATCTGCAGATCCATAAACTGATCCAGCATTTCCCTGGCCTTTGTAAATTCATTCCGGTCTATAAGGGCCTTTACCTCATCAAGATCGATCTTATCATCGACACTATCGTTGATCTCGGTGTCATTTGTTGTTGCACCTGTTTCGCTTTCTTTAAGGTCTTTATTATCCATGATATATATTTAAAAAATAAATCGATCTTTCCTCAGATCACCTCTACCTGACAACTCCTCAAAACCTCCAGGGCGGCCTCATGCTTTTCGGGCGTCACCCCTGCGCAGCAGGAAGAATCCACGATAAGGGGGATCTCCGGGTTAGCCGCCTTGATGATCAATGCATTTGAAACCACACAGATATCGGTGCAAAGGCCTAAAAGCTCTATGCTCTCCACATCCCTCATTTCGGAGATCATCTGTGCCAGCGCTATGCTTCCGAAGGAGCGTTTCTTCCATTTTGTCGTTATATAGGGCCTGAGCTCCTCTCTAATCTCCCAGCCCTCAGTGTTCTCGATGCAGTGCCTTACCGGCAGCTTCCTTCCCTCCTGGGTATCGGAATAGTTTTCAGCGTGAGTGTCCTGCGTAAAAATGACTTCCCCATCGAAGCTTTTTAACTTCTCAACAACCGCAGGGACGATCTTTACGGCCTCCGCGGTTCCCAGGCTTCCGTCTATAAAATCGTTCTGCATATCAACCACTATCAACAGTTTCATATAGATCTCCCTTCTTCCTAAGGATCTGTTCATAAATAACTCTTAGTCTTGCTTGTCCTTTGCTTTG
>DNAD01000119.1:4126-8806 GCA_003484785.1 Lachnospiraceae bacterium | reverse complement strand
GACATGGATTTGCCCGAGCCCGATTCCCCTACCAGTCCGACGATCTCTCCCTCCTCCATATGAAGGTCAAAATCGTAGACCACGGTCTCCGGAGTGATATGATCATGAAATTCTATATTCAGGTCCCTGACCTCAAGCATTCATACCTCCGATCTGCAGCTGCGCACTAAATGGGCAGTTCTGTTTCCGGTTATTCCAGCCCTTCATTCAGCATCGAAAATCCCAGTATCATGAGCACTATCATGAGACCGGAAAAGAAGGCATAGGACGGCTTTACAAGGAGAAAGGCCTGTGCCTCCGAAAGCATCCTCCCAAGGCTCGGGTCGGGAGGCTGTACCCCGATCCCAAGAAAGCTCATGCCGGCCTCTGCAAGCACCGCGTTGTTAAAGCCAATAGCTATGGAGGAAAGCATGACCTTCACGGTATTGGGCAGTATATGCACAAACATTATTCGAAAGTCCGACGCTCCCATGAGCTTTGCGCTGCTTACGTAATCCATGCTCCTGCATTTTATGAACTCGGCCCGTACTATCCTGGCAAAGCTTGGGATAAACACTATTCCCAGGGCGATTATCACGTTATATTTACCGGGCCCGATAAGGCTTATGAATACAAGAGCCAGAAGGATCCCCGGAAAGGCAAGCACCGCGTCATTAAGGCGCATTATGATCTCGTCCGCCGTGCCCCCGAAATATCCGCAGGCCGCTCCGATCACAAGCCCTCCGAAGGCGCCTATAAGGACCGTACTGAAGGCTATTACAAGCGTCGTCCCGGACCCTGCGATGATCCTGCTGAAGATATCCCTTCCGAAATTGTCGCAGCCCATCAGATGAGCGGCTGAGACGCCCGCAAATTTAGCGGAGGCGTCCATCTGCTCGGGATCATAGGGCGTATAAAAAAAGCCGATAGCGGAAAGCAATACTACGATGGCGGTGATGACCGAGCCTGTTATGAACTTGAAATTACAGAGCCTGCTGTTTTTCATTCAGTGTCCCTCGTTCTCGGGTCTACGATCCTGTAAAGAATGTCTACCAGGAAATTGACTACGATCACTATAATGGCGACTATGGCTATTATAGACTGCACCACCGGATAATCCCTGTTCTGTATGGAGGTGATCAGCATCCTTCCGATGCCCGGGATCGAAAAAACCTGCTCTACGATAAGACTGCCCGCTACTATATCGGAAAGGGTCATTCCCAGAAAGGTGATCACGGGGATCAGAGAATTCTTCAAAACGTGTCTGTAAAGCACGCCGCTTGTGGAATTTCCGCGGCTGTAGGCTGTTCTCACATAGTCAAGCTTTGCCTCCTTGAGCACAGAGCTTTTCAAGAGCTTCGTATTCATGGCTGCCTTCGGAAGGGCTATTGCCAGCGCCGGAAAAAAAAGATATCCCACAAAGGCCGCCGGGCTCTTCGTATAGCTTACATAGCCTCCCGGAGTGAACAGATGAAGAACCAGCCCGAAGAGATAAGTGATGATGATGCCGGTGAAAAAAGAAGGAACCGACATGACGATCTGGTTTATGACATCTATGGCATGAGACAGCGGGGTATTTTCATGCTTGGAGGCAAAAATACCCAGAGGGATCGATATCATAACTATCAGAATAAATGAAAGAAGTGTCAGGGTAAGGGTGATCGGAACCTTTCCCGCAAGCATTGATCTGACGCTCATCCCGTAGGAATAGGAGGTTCCCATATCTCCGAAGAAAAAGCTTATGATCCATTCGAGGAAGCGTACAAAAAAGGGTCTGTTAAGGCCCATCTGCTCCCTTAGAGCCTCCACCTTATCGGGAGTGGCATTTATCCCCAGCTTATTCAGCGCAGGGTCTCCCGGTATTACCGCAAAAGCCAGAAAGACAAGGAATGATACTATAAGAACCGTCGCCAGCATCGACGCAGTCTTTTTCAGTATATATCTCATTCCCTGTCCTCCTGTACAGCTCTGTCTGGTTATTGTCCGGGCCTTTCGGGCCGTGATCGTACTATTTACTTTCCTGCAGGCTTAAGCTTTGCGATGTCCTGAATATACATGGGGTAGAATACATAACCCTCATATTTCTTGTTTAACGCTACAAACTCCGCCATATCCTGAAGATATACGTTAGCGGCATCCTCTGAGAGAATCCTCTCAAGCTCCTTATAGCGCTCTGTGCTCTCCTCGTCATCCGAAGATGAGATGGCCTCTGAAAATACCCTGTCATACTCCGGATCGTTAAAGTTTATGAAATTGCCTCCGGCATCGGAAACGAACCGCTCAAGCAGGGCTCTTGCGGTCATGCTTGAGGCATCGACCCCTATCACTGTCGTCTCGAAATCTCTGTTTGTATATACGTCCGACAGCCAGGTGTTCCACTCCACAAGGTTTATGCTCGCGTCAACTCCTATTTTCTTGTACTGCTCCGCCAGCACCTGTGCAGTGTCTATATGGGGCTGGTAATTTGACGGAACCGTTATGGAGAATTTAAGGCCTTTCTCATAGCCCGCCTCCTTAAGCAGCTCCTTTGCTTTTTCGGGATCATAGGGATAAGCGTCCTTGAGCTCATCGATGTAATACTTTCCGAAGGAAGGGAACATGCTGGAGCCTATGGGGCTTCCCTTTCCGTCAAAAGCAAGCTTTAATACCCCGTCAATATCCGTCCCGTAGCACAGAGCCTGCCTCACCCTTATATCATCAAAGGGCTTTACGGCATTGTTTAAGTAAAGCGCCTGTACCAGGTTCATGGTGCCCTCATAGATAGTAAAGTCCTCTGAAAGCTGATCCACCTGGGTGATGGTAAGCCTGGGGAACATATCTATCGACCCTCCGATCAGGTCCATGACTATGGAATCGGCATTGGCCTCGATCTTAAAGGTGACGTCCTCTATATACGCCTTTTCTCCCCAGTAATCCTCAAACCTCTTCATTACGATGTTCTCCTGGGGCGAGCGGGATACGAACATATACGGTCCCGTCCCTATGGGTGAAGAATCGGGATCTGCATTGTCCATAGGGATGATCGCCGCGTTCGTCATCGCAAGGTAGGAAGGAAATTCCATGTTTTTCTCGGACAGCTCGATGGTGACGGTTTTCTCATCCGGCGCTGCTTCAATGCTCTTTATCAGAGAAAAAGCCGGTATCAGGGTTTCCTCTCCCGTCATACCGGCGCTTTTTTCAAGACTGTATTTAACATCCTCCGCCGTAACAGGTTCACCGTTATGAAACTTTACTCCTTCCCGAAGCTTGAACGTATATAACGTTCCATCCTCGGATACCTCGTAAGACTCAGCAACGGCGGGGACAATATTCCCATCGGGGTCGGGCTTGAGCAACCCCTCGTACATGTTGAATAAAACCTCTTTAGTTCCTGCCGCAACTGCTTTGTGTGGGTCAAGACTATCTTCAAGATCTTGTGCTATTCCAACAACTATCTTAGAAGAATCGTCTGCTGTCTTACCGCCCCGGCATCCGCCAAGTGCAATAGTCAGTGACGTGAGCACTATCACTGAAAGAAGCATCCTTACTTTCTTTCTCATTGTGTTCTTCTCCTTTACAATATTTAATTTTTAAGGGGAAACGCCCGGAAGCATTTCCCGTTAAAGCATATTCGGTTCCGCACCCGGCCATTCACGGGTAACTTATTTATCCAGCATCTTTTTAAGCTCTTCCATGAAGGTGTTCACATCCTTGAACTCCCTGTATACGGAAGCAAACCTTACATAGGCTACCGCATCCAGCTCCTGAAGCTTTTTCATGACAAGCTCTCCGATGGCCTCGCTCGGTATCTCCTTATCCTCGTAATTGAATATCTCCGTCTCAACCTCATCAACCATATGCGATATCTGTGAGGCTGAAACAGGCCTTTTGTGACAGGCTCTGAGGATCCCGCCCTCTATCTTTGTCCTGTCATAGGTTTCCCTGTTGTTGTCCTTCTTGATGATGATAAGCGGAATGGTCTCGATCTTTTCGTAGGTCGTAAACCTCTTCTCGCATTCATCGCATACCCTTCTTCTCCTTATGGAATTATTATCCTCTGCGGGTCTGCTGTCTATGACCCTCGTGTTTTCATGGCCGCAAAATGGACACTTCATTTAAAAATCCCCCCTCATTAATGTCTTATGATACTTACCCGGCAAAAACGTCCCTTCCCCGTCTCCGCCGGCGCCTTACAGCAAACGTCAATATATTATTGATGTTATCTGTAGATTCTACCATATGTAGTGATTATATGCCAAAACTTCACTTTATGTCAACTCAAATATCACGGCGGATCAAATCTCCCGTCTCGTTGAGGTAATCCGCAAGGCTCTCAAAGGACTCTTTGCCATATGGAAAGGTTCTTTCGATCATGCTTTTCCTGTCCGCTTTCTCGTAGCAGTACGGCTCCGGCCAGACGCTTACCAGAAACAGCTCCTCCTTTTTTCCTTCCTCTTCTCCCTCCACGGAGATCTTCGCTATCCTGTAGCGTATCCCCGAATCGCTTCCCGTGAAAGGCTTTCCTTTTGCATAATATCTAATAGACAGCAACTCTTTCTGCTCTATCATTCTTTGCTCCTGCCCCGCTTTGATACTCATTATGACCGGTTTTGAGTCTGTGATATCAGGCCTTACAACACCGCTCTTCCCGATCGTCACCCCCTTTAAGGACATGACATTATTATGGGATTTGCCGTTACTATTCACAGCCGAATCGCGCAC
>DNAD01000119.1:2282-3991 GCA_003484785.1 Lachnospiraceae bacterium | reverse complement strand
AAGGCTGTGAATAGTAACGATTTGCCCGCGCATAAGAAAACACCCTCCGTTTAAGGAGGATGCTTCCCGTCTTGCTTTATTTTTTAAGAAAATCAGGTATCTTTATGGATTTTGCTTCAACCTTAGTCTGAACCTGCGGAGGAGGTATTGCTCCGGGATTGAACTGCTGGCCGGCAGGCCTTGCTCCCATGTTGCCCTGCTGCATTCCCGCCTGATTCCTCGGCATGTTCATCGGTGCGGGCTGGGGGTTCATACCTCCCATGTTCTGAGTCCCGTACTGAGGAGCAATGGGCTGTCCGTACTGCTGGTTATGATTAACGCCCATTGTACCGTACTGGGATCCTCCCATGCTGCTGTTAACAGGCCCGGACATATTCCTTGCAGCGACACCTCCGCCCTGAAGGCCTGAATTAACCGGTCTTCTGGGATAAGGTGACTGCTGGTTGACAAATCTGCTGAGATTCGAGCCGATCTGCGTACCGTTGGATACAGGCTGCTGTACCTGCTGGGCCTGCTCTCTTATGCCTGTAGCAATAACGGTAACGGTACAGGTATCGGGCTCGCTGTCATCGCACATCGCGCCCATGATAAGGTTAACATCGTCACCTGTGATGTCACGTACGAAGGATACCGCGTCATCCGCGTCAAGCAACGTGATCTCACCGGAAATATTGACGATGACATCGGTCGCGCCCGCGATGGTCGTCTCAAGAAGAGGCGAATTAACGGCCTGCTTAACGGCCTCGATGGCCTTGTCATCACCCTTGGCGGCTCCTATGCCGATATGGGCGATACCCTTGTTTTCCATAACAGTCTTGACATCGGCAAAGTCAAGATTGATCAGTGAAGGAACGTTGATCAGATCCGTAATACCACGGACAGACTGCTCCAGAACCTCATCAGCGATCTTTAAGGCGTCCTCCATGGAGGTTCTTCTGTCAACGAGCTCCAGAAGTTTATCATTAGGGATAACAATGAGAGTATCGACATTCTGTTTCAGCTTTTCGATACCGCCCATTGCGTTATCCATACGTTTCTTTGCTTCAAAGCGGAACGGCTTGGTCACAACCCCGACCGTAAGCGCTCCCTCTTCCTTGGCTATCCTGGCTATCACGGGAGCCGCGCCGGTACCGGTACCGCCTCCCATTCCGCAGGTGACAAATACCATATGCGCCCCCCTTATGGCGTTGGCAATGTCCTCCGCGCTCTCCTCAGCGGCCTGTTCCCCTATAGCCGGCTGAGCTCCGCATCCAAGGCCCTGAGTTATCTTATCGCCGATCTGCAGCAGTCTCGGCGACTTGCACAACTGAAGAGCCTGCTTATCGGTATTCACCCCCAAAAACTCAACGCCTGAAATCTGACTATCTACCATGCGGTTTACTGCATTATTTCCGCCCCCGCCGACCCCAACGACGAGAATTTTAGCAGCAGCTTCAAATTCGTTGTTCACTATTTCAAGCACCTTTATACTCCCTCCTTACAAAATTTTGGTTAAGGTGTAAACTGGCAGTTACTATCGCGGTCCAAAGGGCCGTGAACAGTAACAACTGGCACAATGACGCTGCGATACCCCCTCGTTCCCTGACCAATTATTTCATCCGAAAATATTCCGAAACACACCTACACCTTATCATATAATCATTCTCAACAATTTTCAACAGATTTTTGAAGATTTTGATATTATAAAGTTACTATTCACAGCCGAATCG
>DNAD01000119.1:0-2149 GCA_003484785.1 Lachnospiraceae bacterium | reverse complement strand
AAAGGCTGTGAATAGTAACATTTTAAAGTTAGCCTTCAATCCCTCTATCTGCTCCTCTCAAAAGTAAACTTATCACCCTCTCCCGTATAATTCTCCATATGCAGCTCTCCCCTTCTCCCGTTAAGTCTCGGGAGGAGAAAACGGAGCCTGTTTATCTTCTCGTCTATAAAATCGCTGTTTCCAAGCAGCACATCCACGTTTCCTATCCTAAGGGTGATATCCCGGTCCGGGCTGAAATAGATACTGTCGATATCAATATCATATTTTGTAAGAAGCTGGGTTATGCTGAGTATCAGCTTGAATATATCCTTTTTATGCTCAAGCGGCAGCGGTTCGTACAGAGCCATATGATCAAACTTAAGGCCCGTAACAAAGGGAACTCCTTCTATCCTTTCGGGGGAGCTCTCCACGATGATGCCGTCCCTGTCAAAGTAAAGATATCTCCCCAGATACTCAACGTATCCCGCCAGAGCCTTTTCATATACGGTTATCTTTACCGTGGTGGGGGAGACTATATCCACATCCATCTCTTCTATGAACGGGATCTCCTCCTCATTTCCGAGAAGATTTCTTATATATAGAAATATGGTATTTTTCTCAAGCTCCGAGGAGCATACCATCTTTACTATCTCATCTGTGGTATAATGCTCGTTTCCGATCACCTCCACGGTTGTGATGGTAAAATTAAGCTTTATGACCATCACGAGCACGCATATGAGCGCAAAGACAGACATGATGATAAGGGCTGTCTTTAAGCCCCTGTTATCATCCGTCTCCTCCCCGTCATCCAGAAAGACCAGCGAAGACTCATCATATTCAGTTTCCCGGTCAATTCCGCCCAGTGCCGAATCCATTTTTTTCTCCGCTAATTCTTATACCTGATGCTCCTGGCCACGCTCAGTACAAGCCCGATCTCAATAAGAAGGAACACCACCGCGCTTCCCCCGTAGCTTATGAAGGGAAGCGTTATGCCCGTATTCGGGATCGTATTTGTTACAACCGCTATATTGAGGATCACCTGTATCGATATATGTGACATGACCCCCACCACCAAAAGGGCACCGAATTCATCCTCAGCGTTATTTGCGATCACCACAAATCTCCAGATCATGATTATGAACATGAACATGACCACACCCGCGCCGAAGAGCCCCAGTTCCTCGCATATTATTGAAAATATCATGTCGTTCTGCGCCTCGGGGATAAAGCCAAGCTTCTGCATGCTCTGTCCCAGGCCCTTTCCGAACATTTCCCCCGAGCCTATGGCGTACAATGCCTGAAGAGTCTGGAAGCCTCTGTCTGCCGCAAAATTCTCGGGCTTAAGCCACGCCTCTATTCTTGCGAACCTGAAATTCAGATCGCTTGAGAGGATCCCCTTATCCACTAACAATACCACCAGGGCGGCCAGAAAGATCCCCGCGCCTCCCAGCATGATAAATTCCTTGTAATTCTCCGAAGCAACGAAGAGCATCATAAACACGATGCCCACAACAATGATCGCAGAGCTCAGGTTCTCGGTTATCAGAAGGATGATAAGCGCCATAAAGCCCGCTGTCGGCAGGATTATGGTAAAACCGGCCTTTGTCATCAGATTTTTCCCAAGCCTGCATACCAGGGAGGCATAGAAGATTATGCACCCCACCTTTGCAACCTCGGCAGGCTGCAGTGACATTCCGAGATTGAGCCACCTTCTCGCTCCGTTAACCTCATAGCCAAGTGGTGTGAGCACAAGAAAAATGAGCACCACCGAAGCCAGGTAGGCAGCAAAAGCAAACCTCGACCAGACGTGATAATCCACAAAAATAACAACCGTCATCACTATCAGGCCGAATACCGTCGAAATTATCTGTTTTCTAAGGAAATAACCGGAATCGTTATAATTCAGATTCGCATCATAAGAACTTACGCTGTACAGCATGACCAGCCCAAAACAAAGCAAAAAGATCACGACAGACAACAGCGTAAAGTCAAAAAAAGTGCGTTCCCTTCTTTTTTGACCCCTTGCCCTCATTTCAACCCCTGTTTACGGGAAACCATCATCTTTCACGACAGTACAAAAGCATCTGCCATGGGCTCAAGAGCCCGGATCCCGGGCCTGTATTTTTTTATCGGTTCCCTTCCGACTCTCTCACGAGCTTCTTGAAAATAT
>DNAD01000131.1:8105-10321 GCA_003484785.1 Lachnospiraceae bacterium | reverse complement strand
TAAAGATATGAAAAAATACCTGATCATTTTGGCTATGGCCCTGGCACTTGCAGGCTGCGGAAAAGAAAAATCGGCAAGAGACCGTAATGAAGAGGAAGAGGAAGTAGTGGCTCAGGAGGAAACTGCTTTGGAGGAAGAGGCGCAGGAGCCTGAAGAAGAGCCGGAGGTTATGGCAGAAGAAGAGGCCGAACCGGAAGCGCCTGTTGAAGAGGCTTTGGAAGAGAAGGCACCTTCCGATTACAATGCAGACCTTTCTTCGGCAAAGGGATCCGACAAGGGTCTGCTGGATACTCTGTCGGGCAGATATAATATCTCAAAGGACGGACAGGTAATTGAAGGCATGGAATATGTATTCCTGGATGATTCCTATTCCATAACGGAAACCGGATCATACAGCATAAGTGCCGATGGGCTCACTATGCAGCACGGAGCGAATGCTGAAAGCACATACAAGGTAACTGCTACGGAGGAGGGATATAACCTTACAATAGAACCGGGTATCCTGATCCCTCTGGTATTTAAAGAGGGAACCGATGGCCTGTCGGGCACCGAATTATTTGACGGCACCTATTCCATGGGTGATGCGCAGGGATATATTTTCCATAAGGACGGAGCCCTTGAGACGGTGACCACTGACAGTCTTAAGGTAGATAAAGGTACCGTAGCCATGGGCGGACAGACCTATGACTGGAAGCCGGCGGGAGACGGAATAGAGCTGAGTACCAACGGAACGCTCCTGTATACCTTTGTTCCCGCACAATGAGAGGTGCGGATCCCTTCATAGATACAACCGAAAACGACTTTGAAACGGCTCCGCAAACGGTAACCGTAAAAAAGCTCCTTACCTGTGATGTAGGGAGCTTTTTAACAGTTATTATTTACAGCCTTCCGGGCTGTGACAGTAACCCGGAATCTGTGGCCTGAGAGTTACTATTCACAGCCCAAAAGGCTGTGAATAGTAACGGTATGACAATTCACTGCTTGTAAGTTTTCTGAATATAACGTATACTTTTTGTAGATTACCCGAGAGGACTTTATGATATGGATGAGATACTGATAAAGAATGCAAGGCTTATCGGGAGCGAAGCAGTGACGGAAAACAGAGCCGATCTTCTGATCGCAGACGGAAGGCTTAAAAAGATCGGAACCGGTTTAAAGGCAGAGAATGCCCGGATCATAGATGCCGGGGGGCTTGCTGCAGCCCCCGGGCTGGTGGACGTACATGTGCACTTCAGGGATCCGGGCTTTATCTATAAAGAGGATATCCATACAGGGGCAAGGGCCGCGGCAAAGGGCGGCTTTACCTCTGTGGTGATGATGGGAAATACAAAGCCCTCCATCGACTCGCCGGAGATGCTGAGCGAATTGCTTGAGAGAGCGGCAGGAGAGGAAATAAATATATATTCCGCCGCAAACCTCACTAAGGGGATGCTTGGTAAGGAGATTACCTGCCTTGAAGAGCTTAAGAGGGCCGGCGCGGTCTGCTTTTCCGATGACGGACGTCCGGTCCTTGATGAAAAGCTGCTTAAGGAAGCTCTTAACAGAGCGGCTGTGCTCAGGGTTCCCGTCAGCCTTCATGAAGAGGATCCGGCTTATATAAAGAATAACGGCATAAACGAGGGAGCTGTTTCGAAGGCCCTTGAAACCGGAGGATCCGACCGGATGGCGGAGATCTCTTTGGTAAAGAGGGATATAGAGCTTGCGATAGAAACGGGAGCGTGCCTCGATATCCAGCACATCAGCACAAAAGAAGCGGTGGAGCTTGTCAGGGAGGGAAAGAGGCGCGGAGGTGATATCCACGCTGAAGCAACTCCCCATCATTTTACCCTTACGGAGGAAGCGGTTAAGGTATTCGGAACAAACGCCAAGATGAACCCGCCGCTTCGGACCGAAGAGGACAGGCATGCTATCATTGAAGGACTGAGGGACGGTACCATAGACATAATAGCCACGGATCACGCTCCCCACAGCAGAAATGAGAAGGGGCAGGAGTTTACAAAGGCTCCCAGCGGGATCACAGGGCTTGAGACTGCCTTTGCCCTGGGGATCACGGAGCTGGTGGATAAGGGATATTTAAGCCTTGAGGAGCTGATAAGGCTTATGAGCTGCAACCCCGCAAAGATTTTCGGGCTTGAGGCCGGAAGGCTTGCGGAAGGAGAAAAGGCTGATATCATCATATTTGACCCGGAGGCGGAGTGGATATTCAGGGAAGAGGA
>DNAD01000131.1:6697-7967 GCA_003484785.1 Lachnospiraceae bacterium | reverse complement strand
GATCATCCCGAACCGGCCGTAAAGCAGCGGGATGCAAAACGACGTTTTATCACTCCTGTCCGCGCCGGAGCAGAAGGATGGATGAAATATAAGGAAAGGGCGAGAGTGATCTCGCAGGAAAGACTGGCGGAGGGGATATTCAGCCTTTGGATGGAAACGGAGATAGCCAGGGTTTCCGTTCCGGGACAGTTTATATCGGTGTATGCAAAGGATCCTTCAAGACTGCTGCCTCGTCCCATAAGCATCTGCGAGACCGAGGGAAACAGGCTCCGCATTGTATACAGGACAGTGGGCGGGGGAACGAAGGAGTTTTCCGGCTATGAGAGCGGCGATATGATCGAAGTCCTGGGCCCTCTCGGAAACGGCTTTCCCGAGGAAGAGGAGACTGCGCTTCTTATCGGAGGAGGTATAGGCCTTCCCCCGATGCTTGCCCTTGCAAAGTCGAGACCCGCGGATAAGAACATCATAGTCGCGGGCTACAGGAACAGTGATATGTTTCTGCTAAATGAACTGGCGGAGCACGGAACGCTGCATATAGCGCTGGAAAGCCTGAAGGATGCATCTTTCGGAGAGAGCGGGGAGATCAGTGAAGAGCTGAGGATCACAAGCAAGCTTTCGGAAAAAGGCGTCATCGCATCCTGCAGTGGGGGAAATGTTCTGGATGCCATAAGGGAAAACTCCCTTAAGGAAAGGGTTCTCTTTGCCTGCGGGCCCACACCGATGTTAAGGGCCTTGAAGGATTTTTCACAAAAGGAGAACATAAGGGCCTGGTTTTCGCTGGAACAGAGAATGGCCTGCGGGATCGGTGTCTGCCTTGCCTGTGTCTGCGATACGAAAGAGCGCGATGAGCATTCAAGGGTAAATAATAAAAGGATATGCAGGGAGGGTCCTGTATTTTCGTCAGAGGAGGTCATCTTATGAAAGCTCCGGAATCCATAAAGCATGACGGCTCCCGGCCGGCGGGAGACTTTGCTGCAGAGAAAAAGAAACCGAAGCTTTCGGTGGAAATAGGAGGGATAATTTTTAAAAATCCCGTAATGCCGGCTTCCGGAACCTTTGGCTCGGGAATGGAATATTCGGAATTCATCGATTTAAACAGGCTCGGGGCGGTGGTCACCAAGGGAGTGGCCTTAAAGCCCTGGGAGGGAAATCCGGTACCCAGGGTGGCGGAGACCTACGGAGGGATGCTAAATGCCATAGGGCTTCAGAACCCCGGGATAGACACCTTTATTGAGCGGGATCTGGATTTTCTTGTAAAAAGCATAAGGAA
>DNAD01000131.1:0-6641 GCA_003484785.1 Lachnospiraceae bacterium | reverse complement strand
CGGGGAGGATATCCCTACCCGCATCATCGTTAATGTCTGCGGAAAGACCGTGGAGGAGTACCTTGAGGTTGTGGAAAGGCTGTCCGACACGGAAGCCGACATGCTTGAGATAAACGTCTCCTGCCCCAATGTAAAGGAGGGGGCCATCGCCTTCGGCCAGAACAGGGATGCCCTTTACGATATCACTAAAAGGATAAAGCAGAAGGCAAGGCAGCCTGTCATAATGAAGCTTTCGCCGAATGTCACGAGCATTTCGGAAATGGCCCGGGTCTGCGAAGCGGCGGGGGCGGACGCGGTATCCCTGATCAATACCATAACCGGGATGAAGATAGACATAGAAAAACGCTGCTTCGTGCTCGCCAATAAAACAGGAGGGCTTTCAGGGCCTGCGATCAAGCCCGTGGCGGTCAGGATGGTATATGAATGCGCTAAGGCCGTTAAGATACCGGTCATCGGAATGGGAGGCATTGCCTGCTGGGAGGATGCCGTGGAATTCATGATGGCGGGAGCGAAGGCCGTGGCCGTTGGAATGATGAATTTCAGAAATCCCTTTGCCACTCTGGATATTATTGAGGGCATAGAGGAATTTATGCAGAAAAACGGTATCGGGGATACAGGTGAGATAACGGGATGCGTGGGATAACATTAAATGCGAACGCAAAGATAAATCTGGGGCTGGATGTTCTGGGAGTGAGAGAGGACGGCTATCACGAAGTAAGGATGATAATGCAGTCTCTTGAGCTTTCTGATGAGATCATGCTTGAAAAGACTGAGGGAGAGATTGTTATAAGGACAGACTCCGCGGAGATCCCTTCCGATCGGAACAATCTCTGTTATAAGGCGGCCGCGCTTATGAAAAGGGAATACGGCATAGAACAGGGAGTGACTGTTGCCGTGACAAAAAGGATACCGGTGGCAGCAGGCCTTGCCGGCGGGAGCGCGGACGCTGCCGCGGTCATGACGGGGATGAACGACCTTTTCGGGCTTTCGCTTTCAAAAGAGCAGCTCATGGAACAGGGCGTAAGGATCGGGGCGGATGTCCCTTTTTGTATTATGAAGGGATGTGCCTTATCGGAAGGAATAGGAGAAAAACTTACGGGGTTAAAAAATCTTCCGAAATGCGGTATAATATTATTTACACCAAAAATCAGTGTATCCACCGCTGCTGTATACAAAAAGCTGGACCTCGTCAAAGCATTGGCTCATCCCGATATTGATGGGATGCTTGAGGCCATTGATTCCGGAGATCTGAAGAGGCTGGCGGGACTGATGAAAAACGTTCTTGAGCAGGTTACTGCTTCGGAGCATGGGGTGATAAGTGAAACTGAGGAACGGTTTATGGAAAACGGGGCTCTCGGCGCGGTAATGAGCGGAAGCGGGCCCACGGTTTTCGGGATATTCGAGGATTGGAGAAGTGCGGAAGCTGTTTATGAAACGTTGAAAACTCAGATGCCTGAGGGACAGCTTATATTAACGGAGCCGGCCGGGAAAGGAGGCAGACATGGAGGATCATAACCTTAAGCTGCAGATGGATGATTTTTTGCCGCTTCGCGATGTGGTATCCAATACCCTGAGGGAAGGGATACTCACGGGTGAGCTCAAACCGGGAGAAAGACTGATGGAGATCCATCTGGCAAAAAAGCTGGATGTGTCAAGAACACCGATCCGCGAAGCCATAAGGATGCTCGAGTTGGAAGGGCTGGTGACTATGGTGCCCCGAAAGGGAGCGGAGGTAGCAAGGATCTCGGAGGAAGATATCAGGGATGTCCTTGAGGTCAGAAAGGCTCTTGATTCTCTTGCAGCAAAGCTTGCCTGTGAACGGATAACACAAGAGGAAAAGGAAGAGATCAAAAAGGCCGAGAAGGAGTTTGAGGACTCGGTGCTTACAAAGGACGCAAAGACCATTGCCAGGGCGGATGTTCTGTTTCATGATAAGATATTATGTGCCTCCAAGAACAAACGGTTAAGCCAGATGGTCAATAATCTTGCGGACAGGATCTACCGCTACCGGTTTGAATATATTAAGGATGACTCGAATCACAGAAGGCTTATTGATGAGCACAGGGCAATAATGCAGTCGGTATTCGAGGGCGATGAGAAAAAGGCTCAGGAGAGGGTAAGTACTCATATCGATAATCAGGAAAAGGGGATCATCGAGCAGCTGAGAGGGAATAATTAGTTTAGGAATCGGACCAATGGACAACAGGGCTATAGGAGTTTTTGATTCGGGAGTAGGCGGGCTTACCGTGGCAAAGGAGATAATGAGCCAGCTTCCGGGAGAGAGGATAATTTATTTCGGGGATACCGCAAGGGTGCCTTACGGATCCAAATCCAGGGAAACAGTCACCAAATATACCGGACAGATAATCAGGTTTCTGCTCACCCATGAGGTCAAGGCGCTGGTCATAGCCTGCAATACTATGAGCGCTCTTGCTCTTGATACGGTTGAGAAAAACCTGAGCATACCCATCATAGGAGTGGTGAAGCCGGGAGCGGTGGCGGCAAGCAAGACGACGGTAAATAAGAGGCTGGGAGTAATCGCCACCGAGAGTACCATAAACTCCGGGCTCTATAACCGGTTTATCAAAAATATCGATCCGGACATCGAGGTAATAGGGAAGGCTTGTCCGCTCTTCTGCCCGCTTGTGGAGGAGGGCATGACGGATGATCCCGTTACTGAGGAGATCGCAAGGCGCTATCTTAAGGATCTCATAAAACAGGATATAGATACTCTTATACTCGGCTGTACCCATTATCCCCTGCTTAAGGATATCATCGCCGGTATAGTCGGTGAGAAGGTGACCCTTGTAAACCCGGCCTATGAGACGGCCAGGGGCTTAAGAGAGATGCTTTCAGAGAACGATATCCTAAGCGGTCTTAAGAGCGTTTCGGGACATGAGTTTTACGTTAGCGATTCGGCTGACAAGTTTGCGGGCTTTGCGGAGAGGCTTTTACATATAGAGAAGCCGGACGCGGGGATAGTGGATATCGAGGAATACTGACGGCGGTATGAGAAGGAGCGTTCTGGTAAAGGTTAAGGGAAATACCGAAAGCGGCGCACAGACCGGGGATGAGGTCACGGTAAACGCTGTCGGCATATATCATGAAAGGGAGGGTGTTCACTATATCTCCTATGAAGACCGGCCATCCGGGGAAATGCCCGTAAAGAACCTTATAAAGGCCGGCCAAAACACCTTAAGCTATAAAAGGACAGGCGCGGTAAGGGCCGATATGATATTTAAAACGGGGGAGATCCACGGCTTTCTTTATCATACGCCTTACGGTGCGTTTGGTATGGAAACAAAAACTCTGTATTACAGTATTGACGAGGCAGAGGACGGGCTTAAGCTCGAGGCGGGATATGAGCTGATCCTTGACGGACAGTCCTCGGGGATCCGCAGGCTTTTGATCGAGGTAACTCCCATAACTGTGAATATGGAGTTATGATGTATATATAATTAATATATTATTTCAGGCAAGAGAGTGGTATAGTTTAGGATAGTTATTATTTAGCAGATCCCGTGCTGCTATCATCCATTACCTGACAGGCAGTGATGGCAGTTTGGGAAAATAGCAGAGGAAGGCTCATGTTTGGAGTTAAAAGAAGCGAAAAGAGGACCGAGGTCAGGCAGGGACTGAAGATCATAATAGTGGGCTGCGGCAAGGTCGGAAATACTCTGGCGGAAAACCTTTCACAGGAAGGGCACGAGATCACCATAATCGATAAGAATAAGCAGAGGCTTACGGCCATTACCAATATCTTCGATGTAATGGCGGTAGAAGGGAACGGGGCAAGCTTTGCAACCCAGGAGGCCGCGGGGATAGAGGACGCGGATCTGATCATTGCCGTTACCAATTCCGATGAATTGAACCTCTTATGCTGTACCGTGGCAAAGCGGGTGGGGAAATGCGCGGCGATAGCCAGGGTCCGTACTCCCGAATACAGCAAGGAGGTAGGCTTTTTAAGGGAGCAGCTGGGGCTTGCGATGATAATAAATCCCGAGCTGGAGACTGCCAGAGAGATAAGCGATATCCTTTCGCTTTCCGGGGCGCTGGAGGTCAATTCCTTCGCAAACGGCCAGGTCGAGGTGGTGAAGTTTAAGGTCGAGGAGGGTCACGTCCTGGACGGTCTTGTCATATCGGATATCCATAACAGGATCGGAGAGGGGATCCTTATCTGCGCTCTTCAGAGGAGGGGCGAGGTACTCATACCAAACGGAGACGTCAGGCTTGAGAAGGATGACATTATCTCGGTTGTGGTCACCAGAAAGGATTCGAGGCAGCTTTTCGAAAAACTGCATGTAAAGACAAATAAGGTCAAGAACTGTATGATAATAGGCGGAGGAAGAACAGCCTATTATCTTGCATCCTATCTGTGCGCAGCGGGGATCTCGGTTGAGATCATCGAGGAGGATACCAAACGGTGCGAGCAGCTGAGCATCCTGCTTCCGAAGGCCACGATAATAAACGGTGACGGGACCGAGGAGGATGTGCTGAAGGAGGAAGGCATCGAGAGTGTGGAATCCTTCGTTCCCCTTACGGGGATCGATGAGGAGAATATCCTGTTAACTCTCTATGCAAAACAGGTTTCGAATGCCAAGGTCGTAACCAAGATCAACCGTCTCAATTTTCAGGGAGTGGTGTCGAAGCTCGATCTGGGAAGTACCATATATCCGAAATACATTATCTCAGAGGCGATCATCGCCTATGTCCGGGCCAGGAACAATTCGGGCAACAATCCCGTGGAAACTCTCTATCATCTTTACGATAACCGTGTAGAGGCGCTGGAGTTTAAGATCGACAGAGAATCGGACGTGACGGATAAGACCCTCAGGGAGCTTAATATCAAGAAGGATGTGCTGATCTCCTTTATCAACCGAAGAGGGCAGATAATCATACCCAGCGGTCAGGATATGATCAGGGTCGGAGATACGGTGATGGTGGTCACCAAGCAGCTTGGCTTTACAAAAATACTGGATATCCTGGAATAGAGGACCGAAGGAATGAACAGTTCTATAATCAGATATATACAGGGTAAGGTTCTTATGATAGAGGGAGCGTTACTGCTCCTGCCCTGTCTGATAGCTTTGATATATAAGGAAAAGACGGGGCTGTATTTTTTGCTTGTTGCGGCGATAAGTGCCCTGACGGGCTATCTGGCCTCAAGACATAAGCCCGAAAATCCGGTGTTTTATATGAAGGAGGGATGCCTGATAACGGTAGGCTCCTGGTTTCTGATGAGTCTTTTCGGAGCCCTTCCGTTTTTTATAAGCAGGGAGATACCCTCCTTTACCGATGCCCTTTTCGAGACTATTTCAGGCTTTACGACTACAGGAGCATCGATCCTGTCCGATGTGGAGAGTATGTCTCACTGCTCTCTGTTCTGGCGTAGCTTTACCCACTGGATAGGCGGAATGGGGGTTCTTGTATTTCTCCTTGCGATAATTCCCTTAAACGGCGGATCAAACTTTAATCTTATGAGGGCGGAGAGCCCGGGCCCCTCCGTGGGAAAGCTGATGCCCAAGCTCAAATCCACCGCCCAGCTTCTCTATGTCATATATTTTGTCATGACCGTGGCAGAGATCATCCTTCTGATCATCAGCCGGATGCCGGTCTTTGACGCCTTTACTCTTTCCTTCGGAACCGCCGGAACCGGAGGCTTCGGAGTCAGAAATGACAGCATAGCCTCGTATTCGGCGCTCCAGCAGTGGATAATCACGATCTTCATGCTGCTCTTCGGCGTCAATTTCAATATGTACTATCTGTTAATGTTCAGAGAGTACAAGCGTGCCTTCGGCATGGAGGAGGTGCGGGTATATGCGGCCATTGTACTCTGCGCAACCGCCTCGATCTCGATCTCGCTCTGGGATCGCTTTGCAAGCTTTTCCGAGAATATAAGAACTTGTACCTTCCAGGTCGCAACCATCATTACAACGACGGGTTATGCCACGACTGACTTTGATACCTGGAATACCTTCAGCAAGATGATACTGGTATGTCTGATGTTCTGCGGAGGCTGCGCGGGAAGCACCGCCGGAGGCATCAAGGTCTCCAGGTTTGTTATAGGGATGAAGACGGTAAAAAAGGAGCTTACCTCTTTTCTGCATCCCAAGAGCATCAAAAAGATCCAGATGGACGATAAACCCATCGAGCATGAGGTGGTAAGATCCACGAATGTGTATTTCCTTACCTTTACCGCTACCTTCGTGATATCAATGCTGCTTTTGTCCATCGACAAGGAGGACATAGTGACCTGCTTTACCGCTGTTGCGGCGACCTTAAATAACGTGGGACCCGGACTTTCAATGGTAGGTCCTACGCAGAATTACGGCCATTTTTCGATCCTTTCAAAATACGTTATGATGTTTGACATGCTGGCAGGGAGGCTTGAGCTGTTTCCGCTTCTCATAGTATTTCATCCGGCGCTCTGGAAGGAAATGAGTTTTATCAAAAAAATAACCAAAAATCAGGGATAAGAAAAGACCGGGGCTTCATTCGAATCATGACCCCGATATCAAAAATAATACTGACCCGGGAGGAAGAACAACAATGCCTGTCACAGACTATCTTGAAAGAAACAAAAAGCTTTACGGAGATGAGATCGCTCTTATCGAAATGAATCCTGAGATCAAGGATAACAG
>DNAD01000106.1 GCA_003484785.1 Lachnospiraceae bacterium | reverse complement strand
TGCGCCCGGTACACGCCTCTATCTTAACCTGTTCTCAATGGCGTTAATTGCGTAGAAGCCCTTCGAGTTGAGAGAATCCTCTCTGTTATAGAGCATCGGGCTGTCATCCATCTGCCGAAAGATCCCTCCGGCCTCCTCTACGATACACTGCATGGCGGCGGTGTCCCATTCCATGGTCGGATTATGCCTGAAATAGACATCCGCATCGCCCTTTGCCACAAGGCATCCTTTTAATGAGCTTCCTATCCTTAATATCTTCCTGATATCATACTTCCTTATAAGCTCTTCCATCTCTTCACAGCCGTGAGAACCGCTGACCACGGCGCTGAGGGCGGAATGATCCGTATTCCCGGATACCGCAAGCTTCCTTTCGCTCCCGTCCTCTGTCCTGAGAAAGGCTCCGTCCCCTTCCGAGGCATAATAAAGCTCTCCGGTAACCGGCACATAGATGACTCCCATGACCGTCCTGTGTTTGTTGCTTAAGGCAATGTTTACCGTAAACTGGCCGTTTCGCTTTATAAACTCCTTTGTCCCGTCCAGGGGATCAACCACAAAGCAGAGGTCGTTCTCAAGCCGCTTCTTATTATCCTTTTCCTCCTCCGACAATACGGCGTAGGACGGAAAGGCTTCCCTGAGGGCTTTTACGATCACGGCATTTGATGCCTTATCGGCTCTTGTGAGGGGAGAGCCGTCCTCCTTGTACTGCGTTTCCCAGTCCGAATCATCATTATAGATCTTCAATATTTCCAGGCCCGCCTCCACAGCTGCCTTTTTCGAAACCTCAAGCTCCTTATTCCACATAATACTCTCCCTCTAACCTGTAAAATATCCGCCGTCTCCGTACAGGTATTTTTCCAGCTTTTCCCCCTTCGGGTCCTCCTTTAAGAGAAAACTGTTCTGCATCAGCACGGTAGAGTTATCCTTAACGGCGAACAGTCTGTATATGATCACATTCATTTCCTCGCCGACGGCCACAGGCCTTCTTTCGAGAGAACGGTGAGACACCACCTCTACTCCGTTGACATCAAGCCTCAGCTCAAGCACGCTTCCCTTAAACACGATATCCTTGATCCTTGCCTTCTGTGCATAGCTTATCACATCCTTAAAATGAGCGTTATCGCTCTTGAAGGCCTCCACAAACTCGGGCCGGATTATCGCTTTTTCATAATCCCCTTTTTCGTAGCCGCTAAGCCTGTCAAACTCCTCCACTATTATGGGTTCTCCGATAAACCGTGATACGAAGGCGGTCTCCGGCTCCTTGTATATGGCATCCGGTCTTCCCGTCTGCTCCACCCTGCCCTTGTTGGTAACTATTATCTTATCGGCCACCTCAACGGCCTCGTCCTGGTCGTGAGTAACAAAGATACTGGTGATGCCGACTCTGTGTATCATGTCCCTGAGCCACTGTCTGAGGCCCTTTCGCACCTTGGCGTCAAGGGCCGCAAAGGGCTCGTCCAAAAGGAGCAATCCCGGTTCGGGGGCCAGAGCCCTTGCAAAGGCAACTCTCTGACGCTGCCCTCCCGAAAGCTCGTTGGGATATCTTTTTTCCATTCCCTTAAGCTCCGTAAGCTCGATAAGCTCATTTACCCTTTCCTTTATCGCCGAGGGTGAAGCCTTCTTTACCTGAAGCCCGAAAGCAATGTTGTCAAAAACGGTCATATACCGAAACAGCGCGTAATTCTGGAAGACAAAGCCGATCCCCCTTTTAGAGGCCGGGATGTCATTGACCCTTTTCCCATCTATAAGGATATCTCCGCTGTCTGCCTTTTCAAGCCCCGCTATCATCCGAAGGATGGTGGTCTTGCCGCTGCCGCTGGGGCCGAGCAGGGCCGCGAGCTCTCCCTTTTCCACCGAAAAGGAGACCTGGTCGGAGGCCTTAAAGCTCCCAAAGCTTTTATTGATGTTTTTCATTTCAAGATACATATTATATTTCCTCCGGCACTTCTTCCCCGTGTGTTTCTCCGAATTCCTTATCTGAGGCTGTGACTTTGCTCTTCCCGGTTCCGGAGCCCGACAGATGCGTATGCTCCAGGACGGATCTGATGATCAGAAGCACTATCGAACAAAGCACCAGGATCGACGAGACCGCAAAGGCGGCGGTTATTGAATCGGCAGAGCCCGACATATAAAGAGCATCGATCTCAAGCGGAAGGGTAAAGGTCTCCCCCCTTGTTTTTGACAGGGCATTAACCGCTCCGAATTCCCCGAGAGCCCTTGCAGTACACAGAACTATGCCGTAGAGAAGGGCCCATTTCATATGAGGAAAGGTGATCCTTCGAAAGATCGTAAATGTCCCCGCTCCCATAAGGGCCGCCGCATCCTCTTCATCGCTTCCGACGGCGTTAAGTACAGGGATGACCTCCCTTGATACAAAGGGAAAGGTGACAAAGATGGTAGCAAGAACCACGCCCGGGATAGCAAACACAATCTTTATATCCCACCCGAAGGTATTGTTTATCGCGTCTATCAAAGGCGCCGCCCAGCCCATTCTTCCAAACATCATGATAAAGGCCAGGCCCGCGATGACCGGAGATACCGAGAAAGGTATATCGATAAGGGTCTGCAGCAGCTGCTTGCCCTTAAAGGAATATCTCGTAAGAAGGACCGAGGCCATTATCCCGAAAAACGTGTTGACGATCACGGTTATCACCGTAGCAAGCAGCGTCACCTTGAGGGCCGAGATAACGGTTTTTGTGGAGATCGCTTCGAGATAAAAGGAAAGCCCTTCTCTCAGCGAACTGACGATCACCATAATAAGAGGCAGCAGAAGCATCACCCCGATAAACAGAGTGCTTATGGTGATCATTATGAATCTGGTGCTTTTTTTCTTCTTATAACCCATATCTCAAAGCCTGCTCACAACTCATTAGTACGTCTTGCCTGACGTATCTGGACGATATTTACAAACAATAATATAAGGAAGGAAATGATCAGCATGACAAGCGCCACCGCCGTTGCCCCCGCATAATCGGTATAGTTGAGCTTCTGCATGATCACATGAGACACGACCTGCGTCTTTTCCTTCGCGCTGTTTCCCGAAATGTAGATAACGCTTCCGTATTCCCCGATCCCCCTGGCAAAAGCCAGCCCGAAGCCCGTAAGCAGAGCCGGGGTTATCTCGGGAAGGATCACCTTTCTGAAGGCGGTAAGCTTGTCGGCCCCCAGCACGTAGGCTGCCTCTTCATACTGCTTGTCCAGCTTTTCAAGCACCGGCTGGATAGCCCTTACCACAAAGGGGATACCCACAAACACAAGCGCAAGTATGATGCCAAGGTGGGTATAGGCCACGTTGATCCCAAGCTTTGAAAGCCATTTTCCCGGAAATCCCGTATTTGAATACATCTTGGAAAGGGTAATGCCCGCAACAGCAGTGGGAAGGGCAAAGGGAAGCTCTATAAGCCCGTCTAAAAGGATCTTGAATCTGAACTGGTAGCGTACAAGGGTCCAGGCAAGGATCACCCCGAAAAAGCAGTTGATCAGTGCCGCTATCAGCGAGCAGACTATGCTTGTTATAAATGAATTTCTCACATTATCGGCCGATATGATCTCCCAGAATTCCCCCGGCGTCAGGGAAAAGCTGTACACAAGGATTGACGCCAGGGGAATAAATACAAGCAGTGAGGCCATAAGGACCGTAATTCCAAAGGTTAATCTGAATCCCTTCATTAGTTTGAGTAAACCTCATCAAATATACCGCCGTCCTTGAAGTATGTGGCATAGGCCTCATCCCAGCCTCCGAAATCGTTGATCGTGCACAACTGCATGTCAAGGTCAAACTTATCGGCATACTCCTTAAGGATCTCCTCATCGGAGGGTCTGTAATTGTATTCGCCTATTATCTTCTGGGCATCCTTGGAATACAGCCACTGAAGGTAATCGTGAGCTATCTCCTGAGTGCCGTTCTTATTTGCGTTTTCATCGACAACAGCTACGGAAGGCTGCGCAAGAATGCTTATGGAGGGGGAAACGATCTCATACTCTCCGGGATATTCGTTCACCGTGGATATTGCCTCGTTCTCCCAGCTTACCAGCACATCTCCCTGTCCGTTCTCAACGAAGGTGGTGGTGGCTCCTCTGGCTCCCGAATCCATTACAAGGACATTTCCGTAAAGCTTGCTCATGAAATCCTTTATCTGCGCCTCATCTGTGCCAAACTTCTGTCCCGCGTAGTACCAGGCCGCAAGGAAGTTCCAGCAGGCCGCGCCGCTGCTCTTGGGATCCGGGGTTATGACTCCCACGCCGTCCTTGATAAGGTCGTCCCAGTCATGAATGTCCTTTTCGTTTCCGGATCTTACAAGAAATACTATGGTTGATGTATAAGGGGAGGAGTCTCTTTCAAATTCATCTATCCATCCCGCATCTATGAGCCCCGCTTCCTCTACAAGAGTGATATCATGGGCAAGAGCAAGGGTTACAACATCAGCGTCAGCTCCTTCGACCACACTTCTGGCCTGTCCGCCGCTGCCGCCGTGGGACTGGATGATCTCTACCTTCTTTCCGGTCTCCTCCTCATAGTGCTTGCTGAAGGCTTCGTTATAAGCTGCGTAGAGCTCCCTGGTAGGATCATAGGAAACATTAGTTATGGTC
>DNAD01000246.1:539-7002 GCA_003484785.1 Lachnospiraceae bacterium | reverse complement strand
AGAAGTGTGATCATTGATCCCGTATCGTGTTACTATTCACAGCCTTTTGGGCTGTGATAGTAACGGGTTTTCCAATGAAAACGCGTTCTGCCTGTCATTATATCACAAAAATATCAAAACTAATACTCAATACCTTTTCTGGCGGTTATGCCCTTCTCATAGGGGTGTCTTTCAGCCTTAAGCTGTGTAATGTAATCGGCCTCCTCCAGCATCCATTTGCGGGGGTTTCTTCCGGTAAGTACGATCTCTGCCCGCTTTTTCCCCTCTTTAACAAGCTCCTTAACAAGCTCCTCATCCACCAGCTCCATCTCACAGGCGGCCAGAGCCTCGTCCAGCACGAGCATCTCCTGCTTATCCGTACCGGGCTCTGAAAGCTCCTCAATAAGCTTCTTAAGTATGCCATCCTGAAACAGCTTAAGCCTTTCTTTTCCTTCCCTGTCAAAGCCCGAGGCAAAACCGTTCTCCGGTTTTCCGTCTATGACTCTGGCTCCGTTTATTTTAAGGAGCCTTGCCTCTCCGCTCTCAGGCTCTCCGCCCTTCAGAAGCCTTACGAGAGTCACCTTATGGCCCGCGCCCAGAGCCCGCAGCATCAGGCCCGCAGCCGCGGTGGATTTTCCTTTTCCGTCACCGTAGTATAAATGAACAAGACCCATCCCTTATAAAATATCCTTTATGGTGATCATACCCGTTGCCGCTATGGTCTTATCTCCCTTAACGGCAATAAGTCTGATCCTCTCGTCCTCTTCCTGTGCTTCCCATACCCTTTTTTCCTTTACGGTATATACCAAAATCTCATCCCCCTCAAAGCACTGGTTTCTGAACTGGATCTCCATGCCCGTCACGAAATGAGTCATATAAAACTCTCTGGAAAAAACATTCAGAAACATGTCGATATACTTAATATTATTCATATGCTGTGACTTGTCAAGGTCAGCATATCTGACCGTATGGGTAAAGCGGTATTCGGCCCCCTCCATCGAGATCCCTACTCTCGTAAACCTTCCGAGCCCATCCTCCCTGTCACAGGAAACTTCCTTTTGAAAATCCAGATCGGACAGCCTTACCAGCTTCTGATCCTTAAGGTTGAAGGGACAGCTCTCCACCCTTCCCGCCGCAAGGAGTCTTCCGTTTGCGCTCACCCACAATCCCCTGTTGACAAGAAGAGGCGATCTTACCGGCTCTATCCAGGTCTCCAGCTTCAGCTTTGTGTCAAAATCCGATCTGCCGTAAGCACACAGCTTGTACTTTGTAAACAGCCAGGCACAGCCCGTTCTCTCCACAAGCTTATCGTTTCCGATCCCCAGCTCATGCATATGAGCGCAGGCCATGTCCTGAAACAGATTAAAATAGCCCCGTATCCCTAACAGCCCGTCTGCCTCCGCATCCCTGAAGAGGGGGACAAGCTCCTGTGTGTACAGCCCTTCCTCCATACGCGCATTTTCATCCATAAATAATACTCCCCATAATGAAAAGCACCACCCGGAACAGGTGATGCCTTTTCGTCACATTTATTTATAACTCATCCTACAGATCGATCCCGTCAACAGGAGTACCGTTAACTACAGGATAATACTTTCCTTCGTCCGCGTTGATATAAATAGTCACGCTCTTGACTTCATCCTTATGTCCGGCCTTTTTATAAGCAGCCCTGGCGTTCTTGAACAGATCCTTTTCCGAAACGTCAACTCCGTTATGCTGAACAACGATGCTCTCCTTAACCTCAGTCTTTTTAGCCGGAGACTTCTTTGAAGGTGCCTTCTTAGGCTCTTCCTTACGGGGCTCTGCCTTCTTTGATTCTGCCTTAGCCTCGGTCTTTGATGTCTCTGTTTTGCTAGCAACCGCAACAGGTTTCTTTTCTTCTGCCATGACTTATTTCTCCTTTCATTCCTTCAGGCAGCCGCTTGATCCATGCGAAGCGCCTTAACTACGGCACCTGCGGCAGCCACCATTGGCCCGCGCTATTTGCTTCATTGTGATAATATAGAACAATTAATCCGTTTTGTCAAATAATCTTCGTGTTTTTCCCGAAATACACGGTATTTTTGTTAAATATACACAATGAAACCACCCTCAGGCATGTTATTTAGAGACAGAAATAAGGCTACGACAGGATGGAAAAGCCGAGGCTTTTTCCGTCGTTTACGAACATCTGCACCGTTTCCAGGGAAAGCTTTGTCAGATCCTTTCCAAGGTTTGGAAGCTTTTTAAGGATATCATTTGTAACCGTGATGATATCCGTGCCGCACTGATCGGCCTGAATGATATTATAAACCTCCCTGCAGCTGGCCCAGAGAGAAAGAGTACCCGGCTTTGTTTTACAGATCTGTGCAACCTCCTTCATCACGGGAACAGCATCTACTCCGGTATCCAGTATCCGTCCGGCGAAAACAGATACGATATTCTCCGTTCCGTCTTTAAAAGCCGCCACCGCATCCTTTACCTGAGGGATCGTAAGCATGGCGGTAACATTCAGACGTATGCCATCCTCCGAAAGCTTTTTTATCAAAGGTATGCTCGATTCCCCTTTGGAATTCGTGATCGGGATCTTAACAAACACATTTTCGGAGAGGGCAGAGATCACTCTGGCCTCCTTCTCCATGGTATCAAAATCATCGGCAAAGACCTCAAGAGAAAGGGGCAGATCGGGGATCTCCTTAAGAGCTTCTTTCGCAAAGCTTATATAATCCTTAACGCCGGCCTTCTTCATCAGTGTCGGATTAGTGGTAAAGCCCTTTACAAACCCCTTCCTGTATTCCTCCTTCATGCCCTCGATATCCGCGCCGTCCGCGTAAACCGTGACTCTCAGATCTTCAAATCTCATATTTACCCCCTTTTATGCTATGGCATTTACCATAAGATGCCAGATTACTCCCTGCCAGCCCTCGGCATGAGGCGTGATCCTTTCCGCGGAAACTACCGGGATCAGCACACAGGCATCGGAAACCTGCTTTGAATAGCCTCCGTTTCTCGATACCACGGAAATGACCTTCGCTCCCCTTTCCTTTCCCAGCTTAAGGGCATTTACTATATTAAGGGATGTGGTCTCGCTCCCTCCGCCTACCGAAAAGACCATGATCCCATCCTTATCGCAGATCTTTGATGTCTTAAGCCACTCGGCAAAGGTCGTCTCCCAGCCGTCATCGTTGGTCCTCGCCGTAAGCTCCGCCACATTGTCTGTAGGAGCATAGGTCTCGATACCGCCTATCTTTCTGAAATCATTGACCGCATGGGAGGCGTTGGCCGCGCTTCCTCCCACGCCGAGGATGAAAAGCCTTCCGCCCTTTTCCTTTATATCTTTAAGGATATTTATGCCCTTTTCTATCTCCTGTCTCGGAACGGTCTCAACTATCCTCTGAGTCTCCTCAAGATAAGTGTCAATATACTCCATGCTCATTTTATACTCCCCTTTCCTTATTATGTATTACCATTCACAGCCTTTTGGCGGATCATCCCCTGTATGGTTCAAGCTTTTCGGCAAAATCGAGAAGATCCTTTACGATCATATCGGGCGATATGTCACACAGCTTCTTACAGGCGTCGCACTTAAGATCTCCCAGAAAGGCTGTCTTAACCCCCGCAGCGCTCCCGGCCTGTATGTCCGTGATAGAATCCCCAACCATGTAGGAATTGTCGTAATCTATGTTATAAATATCCTGCGGTCTCCTTATAAGCCCCTCCCTGGGCTTTCTGCAGTCACAGGGCTGTATCAGGAACCTTTCAAAAGAGCCTGCGAAGCCCTCCTTCAGATAAGGAAGACGTTTCGGATAGTGGATGCAGCTGTATACAGCCTCTATCTCTATCCCCTCTTCCTTAAAGCCACGGACCATTTCATTGTTTATATCGTATAAAGTAAGCAGCTTTGCCTTGCCCTTGGCGGCTCCGGGCTGGTTTGTGGCTATGAACAGATAATATCCCTTATCCATTATAAGCTTAAGCGCCTTTGAGGCATGGCCGAAGAGCTTAAATTCCGAAAGGCTTAAGGGAGCATCAAGCTGTTCGATATCCTCGTTAAAGACTATCTCATCAAGCACCCCGTCCCGGTCAAGAAAGACCGCCCCGTGTTTCTTTTCAAGCCTTTCCGTGATATATTCTCTGAATTCGGCAAGGGCTGCGGGGCTTCCGATCTCATAAAACCTCTTATTTACCACATGGGCAGCAAGCTTTTCTTCAAGGCTGAGCCTGTTCTGCAAATCAGCTATGTCAAATTTGACACCGTATTCGTAATCTTCAAAAAGCGACTTTTCATAAACACAGACCCCGTAATCGATATACTCCATCTCACCGGTCATGTTCTTCTTGTCGTAAAGAAGGATCTCCCCGTCCTTAAGCACCACATTGCTCTTGTCGAACCTGTTGTTGTTCCTAAGCACGGTCATCAGAGCCCGTTTGCCCTCTTCCTTCCCCTTCAGGTAACGGAATACTGTCTCCTCATAATCGATATCCATAAAGGAATCGCTGTAGACAACGATAAAATCATCCTCAAGAAGGTCCCATGCGCGGCGGACCGCTCCTCCCGTTCCCAGAAGCTCCTCTCCGTCAGAGCAGTAGCTTATGGATATCCCAAGATCCGAGCCGTCCCCGTAGTGCTTGCGTATCATGTCTTCACGATACCCTGTCAGAAACAGAAACCTTCTGAAGCCATAGTGCACAAGCAGCATCAGCTCATAGTCAAAAAAGGGCTTTCCTCCCACATCCACCAGCGGTTTCGGTGTCTCCTTCGTATATTCCTTAAGCCTTGTCCCGAGGCCTCCCATAAGGACCACCACCTGGAGATCACTGCAGGGGGTCAGGTTTTGTCTGTCAGATGATATCATAGGATCTTTGAGCCCTCCATCTCAAAACGGAAGCGCACCTCCTCCATTCCCGTTTCCGTGAGCACCCGGCGAAGCTTTATCTTGTCCCTGGCGTAGAACATCAGAAACCCTCCGCCCCCGGCTCCTATCATCTTTCCTCCCAGAGCGCCGTTCTTAAGCGCCAGGTCGTACCACTCATCTATCCTTGCGTTGCTCATTCCGCCCGAACGTTTCTTCTTATATTCCCAGTGGACATTCATTATTTCGGCGAATCTTTCAAGATCTCCCTTCTCAAAGGCCTCCTTGCTCTCATAGCCCAGCTTTTTTACAAAATCGAGATTCTTTATCATATCGTCGTTATGCTTCCTGCTCTTCTCATCCTGCTCCTTAAGTATCGCCCCTGCGGAACGTGAAAAGCCGGTAAAGAAAAGACACAGATTATCCTCAAGGTTATAGAGAGTCTCTTTGGATATCCTGAGAGGATCGACCCATACGTAACCGTCCTTTTTAAAATCCATGCAGGTGATACCGCCGTAGGCCGCGATATACTGATCCTGCTTGCCGATGGGCTCCTTAAGCCGGTTGATCTCGATCTCACAGGCTTCCTCGGCCAGAGTCCTTGTGCTTACAATATTCCCCTGATAGGCATGAAGAGCCTTCAAGAGAGCCGTGGTAAAGCTGCTGGAGGAGCCAAGTCCCGTCCCCGCGGGGATATCGGCCATGGAACAGATCTCTATGTGGGGATCCTTCCAGTTGAGGAGCTTTAATGCTTCCCTTATTATGGGATGCTCGATCTCATCTATCGACGAGGCCCTCTCAAGCTTTGAATATTTAAGAAGATACCCTTCATCAAAGGTCTGATGCAGGGTTATATACACATATTTGTCGATGGCTGCGGATATTAAAAAGCCCTCATGCTCCTCATAATAAGAAGGAAGATCCGTTCCTCCTCCTCCCAGCGAAATACGAAGCGGACTTCTTGCAACTATCATCTCTGTCTCCTCTCAATAAAACAATCCCGTCTGCTGCTTACTGCCTGTTACCGTTTAAGGACGGATCACAGGCTTTTCGATAACAGCAATTATTCCGTTTGCGGCCTATACAAAACGCCTTACCGTGATCACAGAACGATACAGCGCATTACTTACCTTGATCCCGCTGGCCGGGGTGCTGGCGTGCACGATCTGTCCGCCTCCTATATAGATCCCCACATGCCCCCCGTAATAAATGATATCGCCGGGCTGGGCGTTTTCATAGCTTACTTCCCTGCCCGCTGCAGACTGGGAGCTGGAATTTCTGGGAAGCGAAATACCGAAGTGACTGTATACCGACTGAGTAAAGCCCGAACAATCGCAGCCGTCCGTAAGGCTGGTTCCTCCGGCAACATAGGGATTCCCTACATATTGAAGGGCAAAGTTGGCTATGTCCTTTCCTTTGGAGGAATTTCCGGGGTTATCGTCCGTTACTTTGGCAGTGGTCTCCTCCTTCTCTGCCTTTTCCTCACTGCTGTCCTTAGGCGTGGTCTCTTCCTTCTGTCCTTCCTCAGCCTTCTTCTTTGCTTCCTCTTCAGCTTTCTTTCTGGCGGCTTCCTCAGCTTTCTTCCGGGCGGCCTCCTCGGCCTTCTTCTTTGCTGCCTCCTCCGCCTCTATCTGTCTGATCACGGCAGTCTG
>DNAD01000246.1:0-423 GCA_003484785.1 Lachnospiraceae bacterium | reverse complement strand
CTGCGACTCAAAGTCCTCCAGGGTCTCCCTTTTTTCATTTATCAGGGCCTGCAGTGTATTTGACTGCTCCTCGTAGTCGGAATGGAGCTCCTCAAGGTCGGTCATCTCGCTTTCCAGCCTTGTCTTAAGCTCATATACCTCCTCCCTGGTCGCCTGATATTCATCCAGGAGCTTTCTGTCGTAGGCATATAATTTTTCAACGTAATCGGATTTATTTACAAGATCTGAAATACTTTGGGATTCCATGAGCATATCAAGATATGATCTGTCTCCCTTTTCGTACATAAATTTGATACGAAGCTTCATAGCCTCCTGCTGATCCTGCTCCTTCTGTTTGGCAGCTTCGTACTCGGCAGTTGCTTCGTCTATCTCGACCTGTTTGTTTGCGATATCATCCTCAATGATATCCACGGTAAGCAGGAT
>DNAD01000100.1:4483-4737 GCA_003484785.1 Lachnospiraceae bacterium | reverse complement strand
ACAAATGAAACAGCTGTGACGGGTTCTGCCATCGACTGGACAAAAAACCAGCGCTGGGAGCTGCCCGAGGATCTTCCCGTAATAAACTCCAATGCACAGGAATATCTTAAGCCTGCCAAAAACCAGGTGACCGATCCGCAGAGATCGATGTCGGGCGTAAATGACGGATATGTACCGGAGCTTTTCGAGTTTATCACCACTACTGTGGAGAACTACCCTGCCGAGAACTATGCGCTTGTTCTCTGGGATCACGG
>DNAD01000100.1:606-4418 GCA_003484785.1 Lachnospiraceae bacterium | reverse complement strand
GGAGGGCAGACAGGCGGCTACGGTATTGACGATCGTTTCGGAAGAAAGACCATACCTGTTGACAATATTGAAAAAACTCTTGCGGCAGCTAAAAATCATCTTGAAAGCGAAAGCAAGTGGAAGGAATTCTGTTTCGCAGGTTATGATGCCTGCCTCATGTCCAATTATGAGTCGGGCATGACCTGGAAGGATTATACCGACTATCTCTTTGTATCCGAGGATCTGGAGGGCGGACAGGGCTGGTACTATACCCCCTGGCTTTCAGAGCTTTCCACTGATCTGGTTAAAGAGGACTTAAGCACACAGGAAAAGATCAGAAACGAGATCACAAAGATCGGAAAAACCCACGTGGACTCCTATGTAAAATGGTACGAAGATTTGAAAGATACCACGGGAACCCAGGCAGTCCTGGATCTGACAGATGATGCTCATGTGAAAGATCTGGACGCTGCGTTAAAGGCTCTGTCGGATGCTGTGGTGAACGCGATGATAAAACAGCCCGTGGAAGCATATAAAATGCTGTATTTTGCCCGGGCTGACGCCACGGATATGTATTATCACTACTCAGGCATGGTGGATATCAGAAGCTTCTGTAACAACCTTAAGGATCATACTTCGGAATTAAAGGATAAATCAGACAGTGATGCCATCATAAACGCAGCGGATGCCCTGCTTTCGCTTATTCAGGACGGTGTCGGCATCATGAATTATCATAAGAACATTACACGCTATGAAAAGATCGGAAGCAAGGATGAGCTTGGAGGGTTCACTATCTTTTTCCCGTATCTGAATGCCGATGAATGGGCCCCCGAAGACGGATCGAATAAGCCGAATTATCTGAGCATCTATAAGGATGCCGCAATCTACACGATTCCCGAATCATATCGTGAGATGGTGAGTGCCTACCTTACCATCCTTCTGGCAGGCAAAGACGGTCTGAAGGAGATCTACCAAAAAGAGCTGACTGCGGATTCCGCGGAGCTTACGGCACTTCAGGAGGATCTCAGCAAGAAGACACAGGGTTACTATGGTATAGCCAATGAAGGTCTTCTGAACCAGGTTGACAGCATTATCAAAACATTGCAGCCCAGTGCCATGGACAGATCCGACACCAGGCTGATCAATGAGCCCGGAGAGACCCCCGGGGCTAACAAATACTACGTGGAGAACAAGCATTGGGATCTTGTCGATAATATTTATCAGCACGGACAGCTGGAGGGCGAAAACGCCACATTCGGGCTCGGTTATCTTCCCATGCAGGAGCTTGACGAAGCAAGCGGAAAGGTGCTTCTTAACAAGGGAGATGACAAAGACTGGTTCTTCATTGGCGGAAGCACAGGCAAAAAAGACGCAGCATATCCTCTGAACGTGTATGAAACCTCTGCGACCGACTGGGAAAAGCTGAAAAACGAGGATGTGGATATCTCCGTGCCGCTTGCACTTATCCTTACCGATGAGAATAATCATACGAAACAAGTCAATGTCATCTGTATGGTTAATTTCCCCAAAGGTGAAAAGCTCGGTACCCCCATCGGTTTTTATGATATAGATCTGGAAAACATGGACAGCCCGTCAAGCCGTAGTTACACAGCAGATTATTTTGATCAGTACAGCGCCGTTCCCGTATATAATTTCGCGGAATACATGGCAGCTAAAGCAAATGACTCCTATGTGCCTGAAGTTGATGCAATACCCATGGCGAATCTTAAATTCATCCGCGGTGATGCGGGGGATGTGGAAGAAAACACCGGCGTTAACCAGGAGACAATGCTGGATAACTTAAAGTACGCCATGTACTCCGAATCCATAGAGCTTATAGAGCCTTATGTCCTTCGTGATATCTTTACTGCGGAGTATGAGCTTCTGAACAAAAATGAGCAGACTCTTACATTTTCGGTTGAAGCTCTGGTTTCCAGCCGTATGGACACAGACACCCTTAAGCCTGATCAGTTCCGCTTAAGAATCGGCTACCCGGCAAACGAAACTTATAAGGAGCCGGAATACTATTCCATTACTCTTCCCACAAGCCAGGCAGCATCCGGAGCGTCCGTAAGCTATGATGCGCCCTTCCTCTATTATTCAAATGTACCCGGCGGTGAAAAGGTGGGTTCACTTACGGCGGAGGGGCTTAGCCTTAATGACCTTCAGAGCGTGTACATCGGCGTTGAGGATCCGAATAAAGCTCCCTTTAATGATATCGTAAAGAACCTTCTGGGTGAAAAATACGAGTTTTATAAAAACTCCTATTCCTTCGTCAGCGGAGGAGAGGAAAAAGTCAGGATAGTAAAGACAAAAGTAGACAAAGACGACGTTCACTCCGGCATGGATAAGGTTATGGGCTGGGACTACGGAAAAACAATTACGCTGGTGAAGGGGCAAAAGATCACCTTCGAAAAGGGAAGCTGGAAGAGCTCCGACCCTAAGAAGGTTTCCATCAACAAAAAATCAGGGAAGGCTAAAGCAAAGAAAGCAACAGAGGCCGGAACTACAGTTACTCTTACCAACAAGGGACAGACCATTGAAGTCATAGTTGTAGATCCGTATTTCCTCACAACTAAGAATGGCGGATGGATGCCTGCAGGCGGCATCACTGTTATCACCGGTTCGGAATTAAGCCTCGGAGCCGAGTTCTTCTCCGGTGCTGCAGATCCTGCATGGGTATCTTCAGATCCGAAGGTAGCTTCGGTAGATCGTGAATTCGGTGTTGTGTCGGCTAATTCTCCCGGAAAAGCCGTGATCTCGGCTTATGTGAACGGAAAGGCCTGGTCCTATAAGGTAAATGTTACCGATATCTGCGGTCCCGATGTTATTGATCCAATAACCCGGGAGTCACTTATGCCGTCCACCTTCGGCACAAATGACATTACCTTAAATGACGATGTCACCATGAATCCGGGACAGTCCGTTACCCTGAAATACGAAAAGGATTCCAATTTCGATCCCGCAAAGGCGACCTGGTCCTATAAGAATAACGATAACAGCATTGCAGTTGTGGAAGGCAACAAGCTTATCGCGAAAAAAGAGGGATCAATATTGATCAAGGGAAAGTATACCGACAGCAAGAACAATCAATATATCTATACCCTTGATGTTACCGTGATCACTGCGCCCGCGAAGGCCAACACCTGGCTGAATGAGGGAGACAGTGAGACTCTTAAGCATCCCGGTGCAGCCGGAAACAGTGCCTGGACCGCGTCCGATGCGAATGTGGTTTCGGTCGATAACGGAAAGATCACTGCATCCGCCCTTGAGGATGGTTTCAACTATTGCGAGGTCAGCTGCGTTAGCGGTGAAAACGAATATCACACCTGGGTATATGTGGAAAGGCCCGAGCTTGTGCCCGATGAACAGCTTACAGCAGGCAAGGTAAGCAAGAACGGTCCGACCTATACTCTCAATCTGGCCACCGGTACCCGCTATCTGATCCCTTCCGGCACCTGGATCGCCCAGACACTCAACTGGAAGAGCAGCAAGAGTAACGTTGCTTTTGTAGATGAATACGGTGTCATCGAGGCAAGAAAGAAAGGCAAGGCTAAAGTAACGACAACGGTCAACGGAAAGACCATCACTATTAATGTGAGCGTAAAATAACTGGACAATTTCCTATCCTGCGCCGCCGGGCGCACATCAAAAAAGAGCCGTTCAGTCGAACGGCTCTTTTTTTCATTATCCTTATTCAGTTGATCGGTTTACATAATCTGCGCCGATCCGCATCTGGAGCAAGCCATGGTAATATTTTTTTATATATTGTCTATTTAAAAATAACAAAAGATATGCTAAAATTATCTGCGGTATCATTGTAGTATATGATT
>DNAD01000100.1:209-548 GCA_003484785.1 Lachnospiraceae bacterium | reverse complement strand
TTGAGGTATTGTTATGAGACTTGTTACAAGAAGCGATTTTGACGGCCTGGTATGCGCCATGATCCTTAAGGAAATGCACCTTGTGGATGAGATCAAGTTTGTGCATCCCAAAGACGTACAGGACGGAAAGATAGAGCTTTCGGAAAATGACATAACCACGAACCTGCCCTATGATCCGAGAGTAGGCCTCTGCTTTGATCACCATGAGTCGGAGCTTTCCAGAAATTCAAGCGCTGTCTCAGAGGGTAAGTGGATAATCGAAAAGGATGCAAGAAGCGCGGCCAGGGTCGTGTATAATTATTATAAGAAACAGAACAGTCTTGACAGGATCTCCGATGA
>DNAD01000100.1:0-155 GCA_003484785.1 Lachnospiraceae bacterium | reverse complement strand
AAGGGCGACAGCGCCGACTTTACCATGGATGAGGTTAAGGAGCCGAAAGACTGGGTCTTGATGAACTTCATCATGGATGCCCGTACCGGGCTTGGAAGATTCCATGATTTCAGGATCTCCAATTATGATCTTATGATGGAGCTTATCGATTACTG
>DNAD01000032.1:3720-16027 GCA_003484785.1 Lachnospiraceae bacterium | reverse complement strand
TGTTTGCTTCTGCCATCTTGTGCATATCTTCTTTTCTCTTAACGGCTGCGCCTGTATTGTTGGACGCATCGAGGATCTCACCCGCGAGACGATCCTTCATTGTCTTCTCGCCTCTCTTGCGTGAGAACATCGTCAGCCAGCGAAGCGCCAGAGCCTGTCTTCTGTCAGGCCTTACCTCGATAGGTACCTGGTAGGTGGCACCACCGATACGTCTTGCCTTGACCTCAAGCACGGGCATTATGTTGCCCATGGCTGTCTCGAAAACCTCGAGAGCAGGCTTGCCCGACTTCTCCTCAACCTTTTCGAAAGCGCCGTAGACGATCTTCTGGGCAACTCCCTTTTTGCCGTCGAGCATGATATTATTTACCAGCTTCGTAACGACCTTACTGTTATACATGGGATCTGCCAATACGTCTCTTTTCTGAATATGTCCTTTACGTGGCACTGATCTTCCCTCCTTAATCAATTCTAAGCTCGCCGGCCGGCAAGCCGGCAAATTAAATCATCGGTACTCACATTTCTAAATGCTCAGTGCATTATGAAGCTTCGCTTACGATCTGCAAAGCTCCTGCATTTCCATCCGGATCTGTGCTGCTGTTCAAAGCCTGTGCAGCTTAGGCAGCAGCGGATATATACATCAGGAATATCAACATTTAGTTTTATGTGGTACAAACCTTCCCGCACTGCGCACAAATCGTGCACTTACTTCTTAGGTCTCTTTGCGCCGTACTTGGAACGTGCCTGTCTGCGATTCGCAACACCTGCCGTATCCAGCGTACCACGGATCACGTGATACCTTGTACCGGGAAGGTCCTTAACTCTGCCGCCACGAATAAGAACAACACTATGCTCCTGAAGGTTATGACCTTCACCGGGGATATAGCTCGTTACCTCAATACCGTTTGAAAGACGCACCCTTGCGATCTTTCTGAGCGCCGAGTTAGGCTTTTTAGGGGTAGCGGTCTTAACAGCCGTGCATACTCCTCTCTTCTGGGGAGAAGAAGTATCGATGGCCTTCTTGTGAAGAGAGTTAAAACCCTTCCCAAGCGCCGGAGCTGTTGACTTCTTTACGGAAGTCTCCCTGCCCTTCCTGACTAACTGGTTAAATGTTGGCATTCCTTTTCACCTCTTTTCTGATCATATAGTATTTTGGCACACCAAAATAAAAGTACGTTTTTGGCGTGCGTTGTTATTATATGTGTCGTTTTTTCTTATGTCAAGAATATTTTTATAAACATTGTTATTCTTACGTTTCTCTGTTAAACTGTTCCGTGACGGTTACTGCCTGCAGCCTTTCCGGCTTTGGCACTAAAACCCGTTACTATCACAGCCCAAAAGGCTGTGAATAGTAACGCCGGAGCAATACAGATAGATCCCGGCCCGTAAATGACAGGAAACGAGGAACGATTATGTATACAAGCGAAGCGTTAAAATACTATAACATAAAGGAAATCCCGAACTGTAGGATCCACGGCCGCACGGATCTTACCGGGCCCTCCGTGCCCCTTTTCTGGAACGGCAGCGGGGTTGAGGTAAAGGTTACCGGGTCGGAGCTGTGGATAGATATCGAGGTGGATTACGATCTTTTCGAGCCCTGGATATGCGTTGAATTAAACGGGGCCTTGATGTCGAGGCAGATGCTGATGCCGGGAAGGCAGTCCCTGTGCTGCTTCCGCTGCATGACCTTCGGGGATGAAAAGACCGTATTCTTCAAACGGGAGCTTCAGGCTATGCACGAGGACAACGACTGTCATATACTCGTACACGGCTTCAGATCGGACGGTGAATTCCTCCCGGTCAGGGAAAGGAGCCTTAAGCTTGAGTTCATTGGGGACAGCATAACCTCCGGAGAGGGAAGCTACGGCGCAAAGGAGGATCTGGACTGGCTCTCCATGTATATGAGCAGCAGCATCAACTATGCCTCTATGACGGCAAAGGCAATGGACGCGGAAATCCGGATCATCTCCCAGGGCGGCTTCGGAGTCTTCTCCGGCTGGGATAATGACAGGCGCCACGTTATGCCTGCCTTTTACGATAAGATATGCGCTCTTGCCTTCGGTGAGTACAACGCCTCCATCGGAGCCGCAAAGCCCTATGACTTCAGTTCCTGGAAGCCGGACGCGGTCATCGTCAACCTGGGGACCAATGATAACGTGGCCTTTAAAAACCCTCCCTTTACCGATCCCGATACCGGCGAAACGTGGAAAATGCGCTTAAAGGATGCAGTAAGTGAATCCGGGTTAGGGCCCCTTAATTACAGCGCATATAATAAAGAAGACGTCGGACATATTAAAGCCGCCGTCATAAGCTTTTTAAAAAATCTTCGCAAAAAAAATCCCGGAAGCCATCTGGTATGGACCTACGGGATGATGGGCGGCGAGCTGACCATACCCATAGCCGCTGCCGTCTCCGATTATATTGAAGAAACCGGTGACTTAAACGCAGGCTTCCTCGAGCTTCCCGATACCCCGGAGGATGAGCTGGGAGCCCATTCGCATCCCGGTCCCGAAGCCCACAGGCATGCCGCCCGGATACTCACCGGATATCTTAAAAGCGTTCTGGGAAGAGACTGATCAAACCGCAATACCTTCTTTTGTTGCCGCTCACAGCCCAAAAGGCTGTGAATAGCAACACCGACGATTTTTTTCAGTCCTCGGTATCCTCCTCCGCGCCCACTACCGCAGATACGGCCGAAACCACCGCCGATACAACAACCGCCGCTATTATCGCTACCGCCACTATTCCAACAAACAAAACCATACCAAAACCTCCTTCTGCGCCGATTTGCGAAGCAAATCGTGCGCCAAATTAACCATAACTCATCCACCCCCCACCTGTCAATCATTTAAACAGCAGATAGATGACCGTTACCATCAGACCGAGACAGAACAGTATGAGCCCGAAGGACATACTCCTTAAGATGATGAACTCATTCTCCATAAGCTCCTCGTATTTCATCGCAAACGCATGGGGGTGATCCACATGCTCGCGCGGATTCCTCCTGTGTACGGTGTGGTTTAAAACCATCTCCATGAGGTCGGCCGCGTTTCCGAGGAAAAGAGTAAACCCGTTGCCCTCCGACAGCTCACAGGGGATCTCACTGTCCTTAAACACCGTTTTCCTCAGCGCTACGACAATAAAGTCCACAATGCTGTCAAGCACCCTGCATACAAACCCGAAGACCGCAGGCAGGACCTTTAACAGAAGCGGCCTGTATACAAGCTCCTCCAGATCCAGCTTTTCGGGCCAGCAATTGACATACTCAAAGCCTCCTCCGGGCCTTACCTTATCAATATAGGAAGCCTCGGAAATCTCGGTCTCCATTACCATATCACCAAGAAAGACCTTCTCACCCTTCTTAACATCCATAAGCAGCCCTCTAATCACAAAGAAATAGATGACCAGACCGATTATGATGGAGATAAGGCCTCCCTTCAGATTTTCGGCAGAAAAATAGTTAACCGAAAGAGGTTCGGTATTTAAAAGCCCGGAACACCAAAGCGCAATCCTGTTCATGAACGCCCCGGGAAAGCTTCCGAAAAGCGGAAACAGAACAGCCGGAAGGATCAGCACCCATTTGCTTAAGCCCGTCATATAGGAAGCCGCCATCGCGTCATATTTCCTCTGCCTTTCTTCGTCACTGTTCTTCTCCACAAATACCGAGATAAAGAGCTTGAGCATATAGGCGACGGTACAGGCTCCGCTTATTATAAATATCCACTCCACATGCTTTACCGAGGCGGGGCTTAAGATATAGGAGACCATCTCCCCTGAGGAAAGCCCCTCATAATATTCCAGTATGGCCTCATGGATAAGCGTCTTTGATATATAGCCGCTGAAAAGAGGAACTCCCGCGATCCCGAGAGCGCCCGAGGCAAACACGGCCTTAAGGACCGTTTTGTTCCTTCCGAAGCCCCTTATATCATTGAGATTAAGCGAATGGGTATTCATAAAAACAGCGCCCGCGGCAATAAACAGCACCAGCTTGAAAAGGGAATGATTCACCGCATGAAGGAGAGCCCCGCTGACCGCAAGGTTTCCCTCCCCGCCGAGAAGACAGTATATACCCAGCCCCGTCAGGATAAAGCCTATCTGGGAAACCGAGGAACAGGCAAGGGTCCTCTTGATATTTATCGAAAAGATCGCCAGGACAGCCCCCACGAGCATTGTCAGCAGTCCGATTATAAGCACGATGCAGCCCCAGAGGTCATCGGCGACGAAAATACTGCAGCAGAGTATGAAGCAGCCGAAGATACCTGTCTTTGTAAGTATCCCCGAGAGCAGAGCAGACAACGGAGCCGGCGCTACGGGATGAGCCTTGGGAAGCCATATGTGCAGAGGAAAGGCACCTGCCTTGGCCCCGAAACCAAATAGCAGACAGAGCCCCGCAGCAAACATGTCTCTGTATCTGTTTCCCACTTCTCCGAGAAAGGCGGCCCCCTCTCTTCCTCTGAAGGCTCTCTCGCTTACGGCATACTTCATAAGCGGGGCACAGTATTCCCTGAGCCCGTCTATATCAAGGGTCCCGGCCAGATCATACAGCATGAATATCCCCATCAGCATCACCAGTCCGCCGATCACCGCCACCGCCAGATAGGTGGAGGCTGCCCTTAGCGACTCCTTATCCCGCTCAAAGGCCACCCATACATAGGAGGTTAAGGACATGACCTCGAAGAAGATAAAGAGGGTATAGAGATCCCTCGACAGAAAGATGAACACAGTGGCAAGGAAGGTAATGAACATGGAGATATAATACAGCCTGCGCCGATTTGCTTGCAAATCGTGCGCTTCTGTCTTTAAAAGATATTCAAGGGAAAACAGAGCCGCCCCGGCCCACATTATTACCGCTATTATCGAGTAAAGGGCATGAAAGCCCGAAATATCAAAGCTTAAGCTCATATACGTCCCTCCGCCACCGTCCTGAGAAATGAAACCAGTGGTCCGGAAAAAAGTCCGAGGATCACGATAACAAAAGCAAATATCCCCAGCGGAAGCATCATCATCCAGTTCGGATCCCTGCACTCCCTGACGCCTCCGCTGACCTCATCTGTTATGCGCTTTACGGAATCCGCCTGCAGATCCTGAGTATCGGAATCCCCGTCCGATCCTTCCTTTACACAACGCTCTCCCTTATCCAAACCGGCATCCTTGCCGGGGAAATATCCCCTCATGATCATTGAAGCCATATAGATCGCGGTAAGCAGCGCCGAGACAAGCAGGGCGCCTATGCCCGCATAGCAGCATGCGTCCCCCGCCTCCACCGCGGCAGTTGCCAGGTTCCATTTGCTGATAAAGCCCGCAAGCCCCGGAACGCCCATGAGGGCCATGGCGGAGATCGTAAATATGAAAAATACTCCCGGCATTTTCGCTGCCAGCCCGTCAAGCTCGTGCACAAAGGCAACTCCCGAGGAAAACCCTGCTCTCCTTTGAGTTTCCTGCGTTGTCTGGTGGATGATCGCCCCGGCGCAGAAGAAGGAGCATATCTTCATGAACGCATGGATCACAAAATGAGACAGCGCACCCAGAAGGCCGAGGGGAGTCATGATGGTCACTCCGAACAATATATAGGAAAGATTGCTGCTTGTGGACCAGGCCAGCCGCCTCTTTATATGCGTTTCCTTAACCGCTCTGGTGCTGGAATACAATATCGTCATTATGGCAACGCACATGACCACCGTCCGGGCCCAGGTTCCCTTCAGAAACTCCGTACCGAAGCAGTAGTAGGTAAGCCTTATGTTGGCAAAGGCACCCGCATTTACAACGGCAACGGCATGAAGCAGGGCGGTCACCGGCGTAGGGGCAACAGAGGCCTTCGGGAGCCACCCTCCCACGGGAAAGATCGCTGCCTTAACGCCGAAGCCCATGAAGGCCAGCACATAGATTAGCAAAAGGACATTCTCGTTGCCCGCGACCCTTGTCCGGCTTAAAACCCCTCCGTAACGAAAATCTATATCCATACTGTAGGAAATGATAAAGGCCAGTCCTATGAAGGCAAAGGCCGCCCCTCCAAGGGAATAGTAAAGATAGCTCCTGCAGGCAAGCACCGCCTCCCTTGTAAGGGTATGCAGTATCAAAGGCACGGTCACCAGTGTCAGAAGCTCGTAGAAGAAGTACATGGTAAATATATCCTCTGAAAAGGCTATTCCCAGGGTTATTCCATAGGTCATGGTATAAAACATGAAGAAGATCGGCTCTTTATCCTCCTTTGTCATATACTCAAAGGCATACAGGGACGCAAGAGGCCACATAAAGCAAACGAGGCCGGCAAATACCTGGGACATCCCGTCGATCCTTAAGGAAAGGGTCAGAGATTTCGTAAACCCGGCAAAAACAAAATTACCCGCCGGGGGATTGGTGAGCAGCAGCATAACAATAACAGACGTTATTATCACTGCCGTTTCTATGAAGATATTCCTGCTCCGTCTGTCCCTGAACTTTATCACCGGGACAAGAACCCCGCTCAGTAACGGAACAAGTATCGCAATAAGCATAAAGATACTGCTCACAGGTTCATCCCTCCAATACTTCCGAATACTTCATTAAAAAATATGTCGGGCACCCGGGTAAAAAAGCCCAGTAAAACCGCCAGAACGGTCAGAATGAGGATCGGCATGAGCATAAGCCTTCCCGGCTTATGAAAACACTGCTCCTCTGCCCTGTTAAGCCCATCCCTTCCTTCCGTCCCGGATGCGTTTCCGAAAAAGGCATCGATGCTTATCGGAAGCAGATATCCCGCGGTAAGCAGCGCGCTTACGAGAAGGATAACGGGCCCAAGATATCTAAACACGGGCATTTTTGATGAAAGGGCCCCGGTCGCCAGATACCATTTGCTCAAAAAGCCCCCCGTGGGCGGGATCCCGATAAGAGCCAGGGAGCAGAAGGTATAGCACCAGATGAGCCCCGGCATGGTCTTTCCCGTTCCCTTATATTCATCCACGTTCTTAAAGCCCGTACAGTGCATCAGAACCCCCGCCGTAAGAAACAGCGCCGATTTGATAAAGGCATGGGCACAGATATGAAGGAGGGAACCCTCAAAGGCCCTGGGATCACTGATAAAAATACCGAAAAGAATATATGAAAGCTGGCTTACCGTGGAATACGCCAGCCTCTTTTTAAAGACACGTTCCCTGTAGGCAAGCATAGAGCCCATAAATACGGTGATCAGTGACAGTATCAGAAAAGTAGTCTGAACCCAGGTCCCGAAGAAGAAATCCTCCCCGAAGACCTCGAAGATCACCCTTATTATCCCCAGCACCCCGCTTTTTACTATGATTCCCGAAAGCACGGCGCTTGCAGGAGAAGGCGCCACCGGATGAGCCGTAGCCAGCCATGCGTGCATGGGGAACATGCCCGCCTTTACGGAAAAGCCAAGCAGCATGAAGAACATGACCACCGTAAGCAGCTGTTCATGCCCGGCACAGGCCTGAGGGTTTAAGATCCCTCCGGCCCTGAACATGAAGCCGTCGGCATATCTGCTTAAGAAAAACAGCCCGCCCAGAGCCATATAGGCCCCGCACAGGGAATAAAACAGATATTTGGCCCCGGCCATCACTGCCTCATGGGTCTGTTCATGAAGGACAAGAGGAAGAGACATCAATGTCATAAGCTCGTAGCAGAGGTAAAAGGTAATCAGGCTTCCGGCGCAGGAAAGAAGGATCAGCGCCAGGTAAGTGAGCCCGTAGCTTATAAAGAACCGGCGTTTCTTCGGATCATTTTTCAGATATTCAAAAGAATAGACTAAAGTGCAGGCAAAGACTATGGTCACCACCACCACATAGACCATGCTCAGACTGTCCGGTTTAAAATAAAACAGCTTCATTTACGAAAAAGTCCCCAATCCGTTATGTATGATATCAAGGAAGGGCTGGGAATAACAGCCCAGAACCAGATTAACTATGATAAAGCCCAGGATAGTGAGAGCATAGGTAAGCTCCTCCTTAAACTTAAGCCTCTGGTCGGAATAATAGCCAAAGGTTATGGGCGTATATATCCTGATACAGGTCTTCATAAAGTAGATCGCGTTAAGGATAACGCTGATGGCGAGCGCTACAAGGGTCGTGACCGACTTTCCGCTGACGAGAATACCCGCCTCCGCAAACAAAAGCTTTGAAACAAACCCCGAAAACATCGGGATACCCACCATCGAAAGGGATGCTACCAAAAATCCCAGTCCCGCTATCCTGTTTCTGTAGCCCGCTCCCGTCAGATCCGCAAACTTCCTTGAAAAGCCCGAAACATCCGTAAGGCCGATAGCCGCTATGAACAGCAGGGATTTCGTAGCCCCGTGGGAAAGTATCTGAAAGATCGAAGCCTCCACGCCGGCCTGCGTGGCAAGGCCGAGGCCCATATAGATATAGCCTATCTGGGCAATGGAGGAATAGGCGATCATCCTTCGTATATCACCCTCCCTTATGGCTCTTACCGAGCCCACGATCATCGCGCATACCCCGAAAACATAAAAGATGTTCTGTATGCCCGAGATTATAATGGCGTCAAAGCCCACCACCCTGTATATGATCTTGATCAGCAGAAAGATATAACCCTTGGATACCAGTGAGGAAAGTATCGCCGCCGAGCTCACCGTGGAATAGCCGTATGCATCGGGCAGCCAGGCATGAAAGGGAAACAGCGCGCTCTTTACCGCAAGGCCCACGCAGATAAGGGTGACCGTGACCTGAACGGGCACATGATAATCTCCGATGGCCACCAGCTTTGTGATGGAATCCTTTATATTGCTCATGAGCAGATGCCCCGTAAGGTCGTAGAGCATGGATATCCCAAGAAGGATAAGACCGGACCCCAAAAGGCTCATGATCATATATCTTACTGCCGCGATATAGGTCCTTCCTATCCGCCTTATCATGATCAGCCCGCAGGCGGATATGGTATTGATCTCCACAAACACGTAGGCGGTAAAAAGGTCGTTTGTATACACCAGCGCAAGAAGAGAGCTGAGCATCATATCCACAAGGATATAATAGAGGTTGTGACGATCCCAGACCACCTCCTCATCCAGCTTTTTCCTGCCTCCCAGCACCGACAGGAGCATGATGATCGAGAAAAAGGCCGCCATAAGGGCCTCTAAAACGCCTGCTCTTATCTCGTTTCCGTAGGGCGCCGGAAAGTGTCCCATCATGTATACAAAATAGCCGCCCTTCTTATTAAGGTACCACAAAAGGATCACCGATAATAAGAAGACCACCGACAGCATTATCGTATTGAGTATCCTGGCTGCCTTCTTCGGGAGCATGGAGGTTATTATCCCCGAAAACATCGAAAGCATTATCGAAAAGAAGGGGAAATTTTCAATGAGCTCCATACGTTTACTTCCCCTCTCTCCTGAGCCTTGTGGCGATATCGTCAAGGTTCAGGGTATGATAACGCTGATAGAGCTTCACCGTCAGCGAAAGCATGAGGGCGCTGACCGAAACCGAAACCACTATGCCCGTAAGCACAAGCCCGGCGGGGATCGGGTTTACGTAGCGCTCCGCCGAGGTGATCCCGTCCGTGATGATGGGCGCAACCCTCCCCCGGATATAGCCCTTTATCGTCAGAAACAGATAAACCGCCGAATCCATGATATTAAGGCCTATGATCTTTTTTATGAGATTCTGCTGCAGCAGCAGATTCGTAAAGCCGATGGTAAACAGAAGCATCGCCACGGCCTCACCGTAATTTGAAAGGATATTCGGCCCCATTAAAAATCTCCTTTGCGGAACATACAGTAAAATGTATACATTGTACACGCGACTACAAAACCTACGCAGATATCAAGGGGGAATATAAGCCCGCCGCTTAAGATCGCCCCCGGCTCCCCCTTGGGGATATGGCTTTCAAGGTGATTGGCCCCCGTAAAGAAGGAATAGCTTTTTGCGAGGCAGTAAAAGGTCAGAGCCACAAAGCTGATTATCTTATAGGTTTTTTCAACAAAGAAGCGTTCGGCCTTCTTAAACCCGAAGGCGTTCAGATATAGGATAAGCCCCGCTCCTATGATGGCGCCTCCGGAAAAGCCTCCTCCGGGGGAAAGATGGCCGTTTAAGATAACGCAGATCCCCCACAGGAAAATGACCGGTACAAGAGTTCTGGCGGCGCCCTGCAGGATCAGATCGTTCTTGGGCTCGTATTTTCTGTCATTTGTCTCCTGTTCGTATTTCTCCGGATCCTTCTTTTTCAGCGTGCTGTCTATCTTAAGCAGGATCAGCACCGTAACGGTCGCTATGAACAGAACGTTTGACTCGCCGAAGGTATCGAAGGCCCTGTAGTCAAGGATCATTCCCGAAACTATGTTTATCGCTCCGGTCTCCTCCAGCCCGCTTTCTATATACCGTCTGGGAACCTCGTTATCCGCAGGGTTTGAGGCTGCGCCGATGGGAGGCAGCCAGGAAACGTTCACGATCAGGAGCATGAACAGCATGATGCAGAAAAGCACTGCGATCACCTTGTATATCTTTCGGAAGCGGAGGATCAGCTTGTTGTGCTCAACGTCATAAATCCTGTCAAAAAGGACCTCCTTTTCGGCCATCCTCTCTCTCAGGATGGCAGCCTCCTCTTCATGGGGCTTCTTGACGCTCATCTCCACCCTGCCGATATAGGGGTCATCCTCGTGCTTAAACCATTTAAAAAACTTATAGGAAAAGGTTTTCTTATATTCCTCCTCGGATTTTCTTTTGCTCATTTCTTCTTTGCATCCTTTTTCACATCCCCGGTCTGTTCCTCTGAAACAGCCTCTTCGTTAATATGATACATAAGCATATCTCCCAGGTAGTAGGGCTCATACCCGCTTACGGTATCCACCTCCATCTCATCCATGGAATCCACCTCCTCGTCCTTGATGGCGCCTATCTTCTTAAAGCAGCCGAAGAACAGAAGCGTCGTCACTCCGGCCCCGACGGCGGCCTCGGTGATGGCAAGGTCGGGAGACTGAAACGCCATCCAGACCATGGACATGATCAGGCTGAAGGACATATATATAAGTATGGAGTTGAGCAGATTCCTGGAAAAGCTCACCGCCACAGCACAGATCACAAGAAAACAGAACAGTACTATCACAAATACTCTCATAACTCCTGCTCCTTTCTCTCCCCGATCTCCGCCTCAACCTCCAGAAGCTCTGCGTGCTGTGCCTGCACGGAAAGATTGTCGTTGGTCTCATATTCCATTCTTGCGATGAGATGGCTTGCAACCGGCGAAGTACACCAGAGGAAGATCCACACAAGAAGCATCTTAAGCGTCGTAAAATTAAGCCCGGAGATTATCATAAGCCCCAAAAGCCCGGAACCGAGCCCCAGGGTATCCCCCATTGCCGCAGCATGCATCCTGTTTAAGGAGAACTTCATTTTAAACACCCCTATGATCTCAATGGCGAAGATCGTCACCGAAAGAATCAGGAGCGAAAAGCCGAGCAGCATCCTTATCCATTCATAAATTATGATCATGAGATTCCCTCCTCTTAAGCTCTTTGATGCCCTCCTCGAGCCTGGCATCAACGTCCACATTTGCCTTCTTTTCGGCATGAGCGCCCATATAGAGCTTTGTGATCAGGATCACCGACAAAAAGCTTAAAAGAGCATATACTATCGCGACATCCATTAAAAAGCCTTCATTCAGAAGGAGCGAGAGTATGCTTATCATCACCAGTACGATGGTGCCCATCATATTGGTGGCGATCAGGCGGTCGGCAACCTCAGGCCCTTTTATCGCCCTGAAAAGGCAGGCGAACAGAAAAATGCCCAGTACCACCAGCACTATGAGAAAAAAAGCCTGGGTCAGGTTGTTACTTATCATTACCGCTCCTTTTTTATGCTGCCGCGCAGCTTCTCCATCTTTTTAAGTATCGTTACAAAGCTCGATGTATTAAGGCCCACCGCAAGCTCCTTGTCGAGGCAGTGAACCTCGTATTCGTTTCCTTCAAGCGAGACGGTTATGGTCCCCGGCGTAAGCGTAATGGAATTGGCAAGCAGAACCCTCGCCGTATTCGTTTCCAGCTCTGTCCTGAAGTGTACTATTACCGGCTCGATATCCCTTTTGCTGCTCATAAGCAGCTTAAAGGCCGCAGCGTTTGCCTTAAGGATCTCTGCCAGAAGGATGACAAGATAGTGTGCAAATAAAAAAAACTCCCTGAACATGAGCACATCCCTGGATATGCTGAAATCAAGAAACTTACACATGAACAGATAAATAACAGCAGAAATTCCCATTCCGAAAAGAAGTATCTCTGCTGTAAACTGTCCGTTAAAGATTATCCACAATAATACTAAAACAAAATACATGAGAAGCCCCGCGTTCACGCCGTTTTAGTCCGATATCG
>DNAD01000032.1:0-3683 GCA_003484785.1 Lachnospiraceae bacterium | reverse complement strand
TTAAAAGTCAATGGCGGTATAAATGGCAGTGTCCGTATCATTCATAGCCATTCACGGGTAACGGCTATTCAATTATTTTATCCGGGGGAAGGTACTTCTTTACCGTCTGCTCAAGAAGCAGGGGATCCAGGGGCTTGGTCAGATAATCGGCAAACCCGGCCTTAAGATATACGCTCCTGCTGCCGGCTATGGCGTTTGCCGTCAGCACAAGCGCTGCGGTCTCCCTGTTTTTCGAATCTACGTCAGTGCGGATCATCCTGAGAGTTTCTATGCCGTCCGGATCAGGCATCATATGGTCGAGGAGGATCAGATCATACTTCTTTTCCCTGCACATCTCCACCGCCTTAATTCCCCCGTCACACAGATCCGGAACGATACCTACATGCTTCAGATAATGCTTTACGATTGTAAGGTTCATCGAGGTGTCATCCACGGCAAGAATACTGACATCCTTTGCCTGATAGGTTTCCGTATCCTGTGCATCTTCGGCATTGTCGGCCTGCTCCATAAAGTCGCCGCTCATCGGCTCTCTGTCGGCAATGCCCACTGGAAGCGTAAGTATAAAATCCGAGCCCTCTCCGTAGCTGCTGGTAACGCTGATGGTACCGTTCATGGAATCCACTATGCTCTTGACTATGGCAAGCCCCAGCCCCGTCCCTTCGATGCTTCTGTTCTTTCTGATATCCGCCCGGGCAAACGCTTCAAACAGATGGGCTTTATCCTCTTCGTTAATGCCCCTGCCGGTATCACGGACGCTGAATCTTAAAAGATATCTGTCGGGAAGGCCTTTGTTCTCCTTCTCCTCATAGTCACCGCTCACCGTAACCGTAACAGAACCTTCATCGGTATATTTGATCCCATTGTTTATAAGGTTTATGAGGATCTGTCTGATACGGAACTCGTCCGAGATCTGTCTGTCAGGGATCTCTCGCTTAACCTCGAGCTTTAGCTTAAGCCCCTTTTCATCCGCTCTCTCCGAAAGCATCTTCATAATATCCCGAAGAAGCGCCGAAAGGCGGTATTCAGCCTCTGTTATCTCGATCTTTCCGGCTTCGATCCTTGAAAAATCCAGAACATCGTTGACTAACATAAGCAGCATCTTCCCGGAGCTTTTCACGCTCCTTGCGTACTCCTCTATCACAGGATCCCTGTTCTCACGAAGGATCATCTCGTTCATGCCGAGCACCGCGTTGATGGGCGTGCGGATCTCATGGGACATACTGGCTAAGAACCTTGTCTTTGCCTGGGAAAGATCTATGGCCTTCTGTCTCTCATCGCTGAGCCTTTTCAGATCATCTATCTGCTGGATCACGATCATGGCGAGCATAAACACCAGACCGATCAGCATCGGTATATCCTCGTTAACGCTGGGAAGGAAAAGAAGAACCAGTATCTCGAACAGAGCGCATACCATAAAGCCCGCAAACCCGATGGCCGTATATCTGTATTCCCAGACCTTTCCCTGTACCACCTCCAGGACAATCACTCCCAGTGCAAACAGGACCTGGATCCCCAGAATAATGTCTATATACATCAAAGCTCTCGGAAACGAAAGGATCCCGGTAAAATGCAGAACAGACCATACGATAAGATTGACCAGCGAAACGCACAGTGCGCTGAGCATGAGCTTACGGTGGCGTCCGTGCTGGATAGCGTCCAGATAGATTATAAGATTGAGGGGCATCAACAGGCACATGAGATAATTCAGGACGCCGTCGATATGATAATGCCCGTAAATAAACGGATACAGAAATGAATTTGTGATCACCCAGAAGGAGATCACAAAGATGCCCATGGCACCGTACAGCAGCTCTATCCGGTGCCTGTACAGAAATCTCATGGTGACACTTATGATCACAATGACAAGGGAAAACAGCATCAGGATCTCGGCGAGCAGCAGAGACATCCCGTGACGCCTCATCAGATAATTGAATAAGGAGGAATCACTCGCTACTATGGTCTCCTGATAAACATAGCCCCGTCTTGTGGTGCCGAAGCGGATCATCGTAACCTCGGCGCCCGAATCGGCAGATGAAAGGGGAACGAGAATATAAAACCGCTTCACGCTCCCGCCCGGGACCAGAAAATCTCTCGCACCCTTAAAATCCTTTCTCAGCTGGCCGCCGACATATACCTCCACGTCCCCGCCCGTGATAAAACACAGCGATGAATCGTCCCTGATGTTCTCCGGAAGCCTTGAGGAGATCGTAAATATCCCGTCATCAGGCTCGTCGTTTCGGTATGAGCTCCCCGTGGTAAAAACATTCCCCTGCGGATCCGTTATCGTCCATTCCTCGATATATTCCGGTTCTTCAAAGCTGAGGGGCCCGGAATGGTCAAGGATATTGAAGCTGATCAGCAGCAGGAAACAGAGCCCCAGGATAACGAAGGTGGCGATCTTAATAAAAAATACAATTCTGTCTGATATGTTCACATTCATGGCAAGGTTTATTGTATCACTTTCTTAAGCCGACCGCCATGGTAACATTATTTTTAATTGCCGTGAATGGTAACAAATATCGCAGCAGTCCGCCAAAGGGTAGTCTGCTGCGATACTTATGATACAATAAACGCCATCAGGTAAAATCTGATGGCGTTTACCGTAATGATTATCAGATCGCAATACCTGCGACGATCATCTGGATACCGGTCACGATGATATCGATCCCGACTATCAGTCCTATTGATATGGCGGAAATAAGAGGATGTGCGAAGCCGAAGCATCCCGCAAAGATCATAAGGATACCGAGTGCAAGGTACCAGCCCCATTTCCCGACAACTCTTTCAAGCAGCGCTCCTCCGTGTTCTCTGAGCCCCTTTAACCTGAAAGCGCCGATGATCGAAATGATACCCGATGCGATCATCCATCCGAACAGGAAGTACAGAAGTACCACACTGGTCACAAGCTCAGCCACACCGCTTATTATGATGGCGAGACCGCAGATGCATGACAGTATCGCGCTCGCAAGATTCCACCCGTCGGCAAACCCTGCCTTCTTTCTGTCTCCGTAGGTAACGATATCTTCTACTGCGTGGAAGAACATCATAAACCCGATCACCCATACCATCGCCAGATAGGTTATTCCCGGTGTGGCTACGCAGTAACATCCGCCGATCACTACAAGCACACCCAGGACAATCATAAGTATCTTTTTTGCTGTCATAAACATCTCCTCCCTTTGTTCTCTTGATTGTCTTTCTACAGCTTTATTATGGAAAATGCTGCATTCTTTGCATGCAACTCCGTATGTTACCCTATCACCGCTACCTCATATTGTCAAGCGATCCTTGAAAAATGAGATGCCGGTATTCCGTTATAGTGTTACCCGTGAATGGTAACGATCCGGTAATCACTTTTGACGCCGTGATCATATAATATGATGGAATCCCGGGGAAAAATCTGGTAAGATTATGGGTATGATGGATAAGGAAAAGATAGAAAAACTGAGGAGAAGGGTATTTGAGATAATACAGATCGGCAACCGCCCGGATGTACCGAGCAGGGCCTTTGACATTTTCATAACTATCGCTATTTTTGTCAACCTCTTTGTAACCCTTTACTCAACCTACGAAAGCTCCCGTCCCTACAGCGGAATCCTTTCCACGCTGGAATTTATTACAGTGGTCATTTTTGCCGTGGAGTATGTCCTCAGGCTCTGGACCGCTAAATACCTCTATCCCGG
>DNAD01000185.1 GCA_003484785.1 Lachnospiraceae bacterium | reverse complement strand
AAGAGGAATAAATATGCCGAAAAAGACCGTGAGCAATAATACGAAGAAGAGAAAAAGGAAGCTGAGGCTTAAGAAGAGCGCCAGACGGACTATCGCGGCTCTTATGCTGGTAACCGCCATCATAGTGGCGGCAGTTCCGGTAAGAAGCGTTTCGGCTACCGATACGGACGGCAGATGGGATCATTCCGAGTGGTTAAATATCGAAAAGATAATGAATGATGAAACCACGCTGGCAAATCATGTGCGGCCCGATGCCGGCCACAGCGGTTCGGATACGTTTGAAGCCTTTGCCTGTGATTACGTCGGGGATCAGGTCATTACGGAGGAGTTTTACGATAAATCAGGGAAAAAGCATTCCTTTGTGAAGATAAATGAGGAAGGATACGACAGTGAATATATCTTTCCGATCTACGATATCCGTATTATCGATGCCGAAGGCGGCAAGGGAGCGGCGATCAATCTGTTCAAGGGTGATAAAGCGGGGTACAGTATACCAAAGGATGAGGACGGCTATACAGTCACGCTGAAAAGAAAGGTCTGTTACGGCGGCGACTTTACATCAGCCGAATCCTACCCCGACAACAAGGACGAAGAGGGCTACTGGATCAAATATAAATACATAAATGCCCTGAAAGCGGAGCCTGTGGATGCCGCTATGTTTGCCCAGAGCAGCACAAATAATACTGATCAGAAGCTTAATGTGATATTTGACCTCAGGGGAGGCGGTGATCCCTTTGCCAGAGAGGTCGATAAGGGAGCGATACTGGAAAGGCCTGCGGATCCCGTGTGGGAGGGTCATACCTTCCGGGGATGGTATGAGGATCCGAATGCTTTGGGAGAGGCCTATTCCTTCAATACCCAGGTTAACAATGGTTTCACACTGTATGCAGGCTGGGACGGTGACGGGGAAAGCCCGGAAGAAGCCGGTGATACCTGTACGGTCACGTTTGATCTTCAATATGACGGTAAAACCTTTTCCCAGACAGTAAATACCGGGGGAAACGCAGAGCGTCCGGAGGATCCTTCAAGAGACGGTTATTCCTTTGAGGGCTGGTATGCGGATCCGGCGCTTTCAGGGGATCCCTATGATTTCGGACAGGCCGTATCGGGAAGCATCACATTATTTGCAAAATGGGCACAGGGAACCGCATCCGGCACTTCAGAGCCCGGAAGCACCGGCTCCGAAAGCACCGGGTCTGAAGGCTCCGGGTCGGCTGAGGATGAGAATACCTTCACCGTAACCTTTGATCCTCAGAACGGAAGTGCTCCTAAACAGGTTTCTGTGGCCTACGGTGAATATGCGCCCCGGCCGTCAGATCCTATGAGAGATGGACATGCTTTTATCGGCTGGTACAGGGATCCGGACGGCTCGGGAGCCGGGTTTGATTTTAATACGGCAATAACAGAGGATATTATAGTATATGCGGTATGGGACAGCGGCAATACAGGCAGCCTTCTTAAACAGGCGGATACTATTACTGCATGGATCCCGGAAAAGCCTTTGGATAACGGTGTGGCCAAAGCATCCGGTGATGTCGTCACGAAAACCTGGCAGATAAACCAGCTGTCCGAGGAACCCTCAGAAGGTGAGGAAACGCCGGAAGAACAGTATGAGAACGGTGATATTGGCGGAGCGGAGGCTTTTGAAGAACAGCCGGTATTTAACGAACCGGATGATCAGCTGATCGAGCGTTCCGCCTCAGAGGGTGAATATGTTGAGCTCTGGCGCATTATGTACAGATATGACAATAAGGAAGCTACCCAGTCAGAAGCGGCGGATGATACGACGGAGGGGCCGGGCCACTGGGTTCAGGATGATGAGGGAAGGCAGAATCTGGGAAGCTTCTGCACGGAATCCTATGAAGTATATGAGATAGATTCCGATGCCTTCGCGGGCAGAGTGAGCAATGTGGAGAAGATCGTACTCCCGCAGAATGTCAGGGGTATAGGAGATAATGCCTTTAAGGGCTGCGGATTTAAGGAAATAACCATCGGGAATCAGTGTAAGTATATCGGCGCGGGTGCTTTCAGTGAATGCAGCGCCCTGACTACCGCGGATCTCTCAAACGCAGGCTTCCTTGAAAAGATCGGAGACTGTGCCTTTGCGGGTGATTACGCTATCAAACAGGTGCTGATCCCTCCGCTTGACAGATGGGCCATAACAGATATTGGCTGCGGAGCCTTTATGGGCTGTGAAGAGCTTCAGTCCGTACCGATCCACGAGAATATGGGCAGCAAGGAAATAACCATCGGTTCCTATGCCTTTGCAAACTGTAACAAGATCGAAAAGGTCAACTGGTCGGCGCTGAATATCAAAGGACTTAAGGAGGCTCATGGCCTGTTCACATCGGACAGTGTTGACGGATCAAACCTTTTGAGTGTTCATTTCCCCAAAACCTTTAATGACCCCATAGCGGGGGATAATTTCGAAGGCTGTTATAAGCTGGTGTACTTAAGATTTCACGGAAACGGCACCGTGGATTATAACGGGCCGAAGTATGAATTTGTCAGCTTATCGAATCTCAGGCAGTATATAGAGTACCTTGGCTTAAGTGAAGAGGATGTGGAGGGTCTTAACCTCTTTACAGTGGATGAGTGCTTTTATATCTGGGGGCCTAATTACAAGAGCGCACCGGAGGCTTTTAAGTATGCGCGTCAAAACGGGAATACCTACCGTTTTGACGATACCGATGACAGCAGCACGAATCAGAACTATACGATAAACTCCAATGGATACAGTATGATCGCGGATGTCAATACCGGTGAGATCACGGAGGTCATTGACATTGAAGACAGTGCCGGCGCGTCGGTACTGGCCATACCCGGCGCAAAGATAAAAAACGAACAGTATGAAGAGATAGCCATAGATTCCATTGCGGACGGGTTCTCACAATCTCTTGCAAGGGTGGGAGATGACAATAGAAATTGTCTCGGCCTGGTTGAGAAGGTGGAGATTCTGCCGGAAATAAAAAGGGTAGGTAAAAATGCTTTCAGCGGAATTTATGAGGATGATAAATGGTCAGGATTACCGAATCTTAGCGAGCTATACGTCGAGATAGATGATGACGGACTGTCCCTGGGGCAAAATGCTTTTGAAAACTGCACCGGTCTGGAAACGGTGGATTTTTCTCCCCTTTCTCCCGATGACAGTGATGATACCGGCCTCTCGGTTGGGGATAGCTGCTTTCTTGGCTGTGAAAGCCTTGAGCTTGTATCCTTCCGTGATTATAAGCTGGAAAGTGAAAGCAGCGATAAGGAATATAATGTTAATGTCACAAATATAGGGAAGGATGCCTTCTATACCAGAAGGGACGGGTATATCGACGATACCGGTCTGATCGCAAAGTACGGCGGGGAGTCGATGCTGTATGTCAGGGGGAAGGTGGATGATCAAAGCTACCTGCCCTTCAGGTACTCCCTTGTCGATCCTAATCTGTCCAGCGGAGGAAAGTACGGGCTGGGCTTCATTACCTATGTAAGCGGCAATCCGGAGAACATATCCCTTAAATACTTTGGTGATCTGAAGAGCGCCTCGCTGGTAACCTATCCCACGGCGGGAACCGTGATCGATGATGATTATCATACAATATCCGATCTGCTTGACAAGAGCGCGGAGGATCTGACCGATGCCGAGGGCGAGATCCTTGAATATTTCAGGGATATGGATATCCCGGATACGATAACCACCATAGAGAAGGCGTACAATATGTCTTCCAAAGATGCCGGCGGCAGTAATCATAAATATGTCACCTTTGTAAATAAGGAAGAGGGTATTGATGTTACCGACGGTCTTCAGACGCTGACGATAAATAACGTGGCAAAGCTTCCGGTGTCCGTCTATGATGAGGAGACCATGGGCGCAGGGGTGGACGCTGAGGACGCAAACACCAGCCTGTCCAACAATAGAAAGCTTTCGATCGTTACCTTTAACAATAACGTGACCTCACTGGGCAGCCTTCCGTTCTTAAATGATGTGGCGCTTCAGAAGGTGGATTTTCTCGGTGAAGGTTCACGAGAAGGCGAAGAAGAGAATATCGAGGGAGGGGAAGCACTTAATGATCAGGATTCGGCTATGCTTTCCTTTGACGCGGACGCTTCCGACCCCTATTATTGGGAGAAAAACGGCATTATATACAGCGATGACGGAACCAATATCACCCTCGAGGAGGTGCTTCCCAGCAGGGGGATACAGTACGGAACCGGATATGATTCGAAAAACAGCGTAAACAGCAAACTGGATCCTGACCTCTTATCCGTTACAAGGATCGCCACCGGAGCCTTCCAGAACTGCGACGAGATATATGAGGTGGATTTTACCGACTGCAAAAACTTCAGCATTATACCGGATTACTGTTTCTATGACTGTGACAATCTGAAGATGGTGAAGCTTGGTTCGCACACCACAAAGGTGGGCAGCAAGGCTTTTGCAAGAACCAGGGCCATAACCATAGAGGACTACAGCAAGAATACGCAGTATCAGAGCGATTCCTTCGACTATGATACCGCGACTATCTACGGCTATACGGGCTCTACCGCAGAGCAGTATGTCAAGGATTATGTGGGAAAGCATAATGAGACGGTTACGTTCATACCCTTCAACAATTCCATCACCGTTTATTTTAAGGACGGCGGGGAGATACTTGACATGAGCGTAAAGGCTGTTCCGGGGCAGACCCTTTATTCCACCGACTTTCCTTCATGGCTGTTTCCTTATACCAAGACGGGCTATACCTTCCTCGGATGGCTGGAGGCAGAGAGCGGAAACTTTTTTATGGTGGATGGCTATTTCAGGATACCGGAGGAATACAGCCATAATACCATAACCTTTGATGCCCAGTGGGATCAGGTGGTCACCACCAAGGTAACGGTAACCTTTGGTGATCAGTTCGGGCTGAATTATATTATTCAGGTGGATAAGGGAACAAGGATCACCGAGGGGACCATTCCCCTGGATGTTAAGAATACCGTTAATCTTCAGACGGGAAAGAGGAAGAAATATACCTTTAAGGACTGGACTCCTCCGATCCCGTATCCGGAGGATGAAGAGGAAGGCCTGACCGAAAATATAACCTTCTACGCAAATTACGATAAGAAGCCTTCAAAGAAGACCTCAAGCTCAGGAGGAGGCAGCACGGGCGGAGGCAGTACGGGTACCTCCAGCACAGGTTCAAGCTCCAGAAGCTCCAGCTCCAGTTCAAGCTCCAGCTCAAGAAGCTCAAGCATGAGCAGCTCTTCAGCAACCAACTCCTCCACTGTGCCGGTGGTGGTCAGCGGGGCTGTATCAGGCTATACCCCGGTGGGAAACGTAGGTAATATAAGCTCCGGAGGAGGCAATACCGGAGGAGGCTCCCAGAGGGGAAGCGGAAATACAAATGTTGTATCCAATACGCCCGGAATCAGTGACGTCAGCAAAATGAGCGCAACCGTAAACGGAAGCTCGGATAATTATGTGCTCAAGTTTACCGAAACCCAGGAAGCCAATGAGATGGCGGTGCAGGCTCTGACAAAGGAGTACGGGTCACTCGATAACATACGTTATCTTCCCATGGACATAAGCCTTTACGACAGCAGCGGTAATAACAGGATCAGCCCTATTCCGGAGGGGACAAGCGTCAGCGTGACAACGCCGATCCCCGATGATCTTGCGATCTATGGCGGAAATGCAAAGGTGGCATGTACACAGGGCGGAGTTCTTGAAAAGCTGGATCCCAGATTTACCGTTATAAACGGAGTGCCCTGCATGAACTTTACCTGTACCCACTTAACACCTTATGTTATCTATGTGGATACGGCTAATCTGAGCGATTCTACGGTACTTGATTCGACACCCAAGACCGGAGACATGATCCATCCGAAGTGGTTTCTTGTGATAGGACTGATCGCGGGGAGCATTTTCCTGTTCCTTAAGAAGGACAGGGGAGAACGGGTCGTCCCGGCATAAGGAGTTATCCGGTCTGAAAAGCGACCGGATCGGAACAAACT
>DNAD01000222.1 GCA_003484785.1 Lachnospiraceae bacterium | reverse complement strand
ATTTGCTTTGCAAATCGTGCGCTTAGGTTCAAACTTTAGTTTGAACCGATCCGTTCCCGGGCTTGAAATTTCGGCTTCCGTGCCTTATATTAATATTTATTATGGAACTGTTCAAAACTAATCGCAACAGTTTCAAGGGAACCGTTATGAAAAGAACCTTTATTATCCTTATATCCCTGATACTGCTCATAATCCCGGCAGGCTGCGGCAGCGTTCCTTCCACGGCAGACCCGATAGATAAACGCCGGTTTTTTGCTCTCGATACCCTTGCCACCATAACCATATACGAAACAGCCCCCGGCACCGATACCAAAAAAGCCCTGGATTCCTCCGAGGAGCTCTGCGAATATTACGAGGGCCTCTTCAGCCGTACAAGAAAAGGAAGCGATGTATACAGGATAAACCATTCAAGCGGCAGGGAAACCGCGGCAGACGAAAGCACCCTTTTTCTGATAGAGGAAAGCCTCAAATATTCAGAACTTACGGATGGATTGTTCGATATTACAATAGCACCCGTTGTCGAATTGTGGGATTCCTCCGACGAAACCCTTCCGGACAGCGAAGCCCTCAGTGAAGCCCTTTCTCACGTTTCCGATGATAACATTGCAATAAATAAAAACGCCGGCACCGTCCGGCTGAAGGACCCCAAAGCAGCGATAGATCTGGGAGCCCTGGCAAAGGGCTATATCGCAGACCGGATAAAGGAGCAGCTCATCAGCGAAAAGGTCACTGCCGCCGTCATCGATCTGGGAGGAAATATCCTGACCATAGGCTCAAAGCCCGACGGCTCACCCTATAACATAGGGATCAAGGCCCCCTTTTCCGACACTGCTTCCTATTACGCAGGAGGAGCTCTTCCTCCCGACGGTATCGCCGACTCGGTAAAGGTGACTGACCGTTCGGTGGTCACCTCCGGGATCTATGAACGCTACAGGCTCATTGAGGACAAACTGTATCATCATGTACTGAACCCGAAAACAGGATATCCCGTTGATAATACCCTGGCAGGCGTGACGATAATTTCGGACACCTCCCTTGAGGGCGACTGCCTCAGCACGGCCTGTCTTCTTATGGGAAAAGAGAAAACAGAGGAGCTGATAAACAGTCTTCCCGATGTTGAAGCTGTCCTTATTGAAAAGGACGGAACCCTGACGGAGCTCCTTCATTGAACCTAAGATTTAAGCGACGGTATTATCTTCTTGGGGCATTTCTGTGAGCAGAGGCTGCAGCTGACGCATTTTTCCTGATCGATGTGGGCAAGGAAATCATTGACCTCCACAGCCTCCTTCGGGCAGTTCTTTGCACAGATCCCGCAGCCGATACAGCCGGTCTTGCATTTTTTCATTACATCCGGGCCCTTGTCCTTTGAGGAGCAGGCCACCGCGAACCCCGCATCATAAGGGATCAGCTCGATAATATGCTTAGGGCAGGCCTGAATACACTTTCCGCAGGAGGTACACTTCTCCTTATCCACCACCGCTATACCGTCCACTATGCTGATGGCGCCGAACTGGCAGACCGAAACACAGGTTCCGAAGCCGGTGCAGCCGTATTCACAGGATTTCGGGCCGCCGCCGGGCACATAGGAGGCCATTCTGCAGTCCTTTACCCCCGTGTAGTCATAGTTATCCGTGGTCAGCTCGCAGGTTCCGTGACACTTTACAAAGGCCGTCATCCTTTTTCCGGTCTCTGCTTCCACGCCCATTATCTCCGCGATCTTTTCGGCCACCCTGGCTCCGCCCACGGGACATCCGTTTACCGGCGCTTCGCCCTTTGCAATAGCCGCCGCAAGCCCCGAGCAGCCGGGATAGCCGCAGCCTCCGCAGTTGTTCCCCGGAAGAGCCTCTTCTACCTTAGCCTCTCTCTCGTCAACCTCTACTTTGAAAATATTGCCGAAAACACTTAAGAAAATGCCTATCAGCAGACCTACTCCGCCGACTATGACCGTGGCGATCAATATACCCTGAATGCTCATAATTGCCCCCTGAAATTTATTTTAACCCGGAAAATCCGAAAAACGCTATTGCCATAAGCCCCGCGGTTACAAGAACAACAGGCATGCCCTGAAAAGGCTTGGGGATATCGTTATACTCTATCTTTTCACGTATTCCCGCCATGATCACTATGGCCACAAGAAAGCCCACTGCCGTGGCAAGACCGTTCACTACTCCCTCCAGAATATTGTAGGATTTGGTGACGTTTAAAAGAACCACGCCCAGAACCGCACAATTGGTAGTGATAAGAGGCAGATATACGCCAAGCGCCTGATAGAGCCCCTTCATCTTCTTCTTAAGGAACATCTCAACAAACTGTACCAGAGCCGCGATCACCAGTATGAAGACAATGGTCTGCAGATAGGTGATGTTAAGCGGTATAAGGATGAACTTATAGATCAGACCGGCCACAAAGGAAGCCAGGGTTATTACAAATACCACCGCCGAGCCCATTCCCGCCGCAGTCTTTACCTTTCTGCTGACCCCCAGGAAGGGACATATCCCCAAAAACTGTGATAAAACAACATTATTGATAAAAGCGGAGCCGATTCCGATCGCTATCAGATTACCCATTTTTTATCCTCCTGAGTTATAGGAAACGAATTTATTCCTTTACGAAGGCTGTCCCTTCAATTTTCGGATGCCTCTTTATTACTCTCTGCAATTTTGCGTGATGAAGCTTTGCAGGCAGTGTTCATACAATGCGCACACAGCTCGTCCGTATCATGAAGAAGCTCTTTTTCCGTTTTTTTGCTTCCCGCTCCCTCTGCCCTGACAAGCCTTATCTTATTAAGGATCGCCACAAACATGGCCAGCACAAAGAACGCGCCGGGAGCAAGGATGAAGATCGTAAGCGGCTGGTAGGATGCCGGAAGCACTGACAGACCGAATATCTTGCCGCTTCCCAGAAGCTCCCTTACCATGCCAATCAGAGTAAGGGCCACCGTAAAGCCAAGCCCCATTCCCAGACCGTCGAAGGTCGAAGCCAGAGGATTGTTTTTTGAGGCAAAAGCCTCTGCCCTTCCCAGAATGATACAGTTTACGACGATCAGCGGTATATAGATACCGAGGGCCGCGTAAAGAGACGGGATATAAGCCTGTAAAAGCATCTGCACTATCGTAACAAAGGAGGCTATCACGACTATAAAGGCCGGGATCCTGACACTGTCCGGTATAAGCTTCCTTAAAAGCGAAATAAAGATGTTGGACATTACCAGCACCAGAGTTGTCGTAAGCCCCATTCCGAGACCGTTTACAGCCGAGGTCGTTACCGCCAGCGTCGGACACATGCCAAGCATCAGCACAAAGGTGGGATTTTCTGTGATCAGCCCGTTGATGAACGGTTTAAAATTATCCTTCATTCCCATTACCTCCCTCTAACATGTTAAAGCAGCAAAGCCCCGCATTTACCGCATTCACCATCGCGTTTGTGGTTATGGTAGCCCCTGAGAGAGCATCTATCTCATAATCGCTTGCGGCTCCGGATTTTGTATAGGTAAACTGGGTCACGTTCTTGTTTCTGAACTGTGCCTTGAATTCCGGTGTATCCGCCTTCATTCCCAGGCCTGCCGTCTCCCCTATGGAAAGGATCTCTATCCCGTTTAAGGTTCCGTCATTTGCAACTCCCATCGATATGTCTATCTCGCCGCCGTAGCCCTCCATTGTAATGACGTTGATGACGTATCCCAGCTTGTTGCCGGAGGCGTCAAGGGCCGTAAGGACACCATCTATGGATTCCTGGGAGAAGCCTGCCTCGGAAAGCGCCGTTTTCGCCGCCGCTTCATCAAACCCCTCATAGGGCACGAAGGACTCGGCGCTTTCAAACACGCTCTTGCAGGCTGCCTGCCTTGCGCGCTCCTCCTCTGCTGCTATGGGCTGTTTGGTAAGCTCAAACACAAAACCAAGCAATACTCCGGAAACAAGAGTTATTACCGCAAGCGTTATCACCGCTCTGATATTATCCTTCATCATTCCCCTCCCTTTCCAAAGCATTTAGGCACGGTAACCATCTCGATAAGAGGAACCAGGAGGTTCGATATGATTATCGCAAAGCTCACGCCTTCCGCAGAGCTTGAAAAGATCCTGAATATACCTGTCAGTACTCCGAGACAGATACCGTAGATATATCTTCCCTTCGCGGTTATAGGGCTCGTTGCATAATCGGTGGCCATAAAGAAGGCACCTAACATCAGGCCGCCTCCGCAGAGCTGGGCAGCCATATATGCGGGATCCCATCCTCTTCCCGAAAACAGCCCGATAAAAATAAGGAAGGTGACCAGATAGGTGAAGGGGATCCTGATATCTATGACTCCCGTTACGATAAGCAGGACCGCCCCCAGAAGAAGCGCTATAACGCTGGTCTCTCCTATGGTTCCGGGTATACGGCCCACTATCATGTTAATAAGGCTTACATTATT
>DNAD01000038.1:3664-4497 GCA_003484785.1 Lachnospiraceae bacterium | reverse complement strand
CTGTTCTTATATATTTTTTCATCAAAGAAATACTTATAGGTCTTTAAAGTATCCGCTTCTATCTGCCTGTCGGCGCCTGTCAGAAAGCCCTTATTTGCCGCTGTCGCCGCGATGGAGCGGGCATCCATAAGCGCTACCGAGGCTATCTGGCCGCTCGTCAGCTTCGAGCCCTCCCTGTTGGGGAAGTTTCTCGTGGAATGACGGATGGAAAACGCATTGTTTGCGGGAGTATCCCCTGCACCGAAACAGGGGCCGCAGAAGGCAGTCTTAAGCACGGCACCTGTTTCCATGAGCCTTGCCGCGCAGCCGTTCTTTATAAGCTCCATATATACGGGCATTGACGCCGGATAAACGCTTAAGGTAAATTCATCTGCTCCCGTACTCTTTCCCGAAAGGATGTCCGCAGCCGCACAGATATTTTCAAAGCCCCCGCCCGCGCAGCCGGCTATTATGCCCTGATCCACACAAAGTCTGCCGTCCTTAAGCTTATCCGTAAGAGAATAATCCACTGCACCGTCCAGGCTCACCAATGCCTTCTTCTCTACCTCCTTAAGGATATCCCCGGGGTTTTCGTTGACCTCATCGATGGTATAGGTATTGCTGGGATGGAAGGGCATGGCGATCATGGGCTTTATCCCTGAGAGATCTACCTCGATACAGCCGCTGTAATATGCCGTATCCGCGGGATCAAGCCTCTTATAGGCCTCTTTTCTTCCGTGGATCTCATAAAACTCCTCAATCTTTTCGTCAGTTCTCCATACAGATGACAGGCAGGTGGTCTCTGTGGTCATTACGTCTATGCCTATCCTGAATTCCGCGGACAGCCCCGATAC
>DNAD01000038.1:0-3567 GCA_003484785.1 Lachnospiraceae bacterium | reverse complement strand
CCTATTATTGCCAGAGCAACGTCCTGAGGGCCGACTCCGGGCTTTACCTCACCCTTCAGATAAACGGCCACAACCTCGGGCATGTCTATGTCATAGGTCCTTGAGAGCAGCTGCTTAACCAGCTCCGGCCCCCCTTCTCCCACTGCCATGGTGCCCAGGGCGCCGTATCTGGTATGGGAATCGGAGCCTAAGATCATCTTTCCGCACTCCGCCAGCATTTCTCTGGCGAACTGATGGATAACGGCCTGATGGGGCGGAACGTAGATCCCGCCGTATCTCTTTGCGCAGGAGAGCCCGAACATGTGGTCATCCTCATTTATGGTGCCCCCCACCGCGCATAATGAGTTATGACAGTTGGTCAGGACATAGGGCACCGGAAAGCTCTCAAGCCCCGAAGCCCTGGCCGTCTGTATGATCCCTACAAAGGTGATATCATGGGAGGTAAGCTTGTCAAATCTGATCTGAAGCTTTTCCATATTGCCTGAGGTATTGTGCTCCTTAAGGATCCCCCAGGCTATGGTGCCCTTTACGGCCTCTTCCTTTACTGACCCCTGAGCCCTGCTCTCCTCAATGATATCCTTCCCGTTCTGTAAATATATTCCTTCGTCATAAAGTCTGATCATGGTATGTTCCCTTTAACAGTTCACCCTTCATCCAAGTAGATTGCTACGCAATCAGAGGTTGCGCACCAGACGCCCTTGCTGCGGAGGGCGTGCCATAAAAGTATATGCTGTCTGCTCCGATCTCTCAGAAATCGGACGTGTAACCTTTTATTATCGTTTTTTATAACACAACCTTATCCAGATGCCAGATATCATCCACGTACTCCTGAATGGTTCTGTCCGAAGAGAACTTACCCGAGCTTGCGACGTTTAAAATAGCCATCTTAGCCCATCTCTTCTCGTCCCTGTAGGCTTCCTCAACCCTCTTATGAGCCTCGGCGTAGGACTTGAAATCCTTAAGGATAAAGTAGGTATCCGCTTTGGAGGTACTCTGGGTATTGAGAAGCGAATTGTAGAGATCCCTGAAAAGGTCCGGATCTCTGGGCGCGAAGGTTCCGTTTATAAGCTGCATCAGTACCTTTCTGACATCAGGATCGTTATTGAAGATCTCAGTAGGGTTATAGCCTCCGTAATTCTCGTAATTTATGACCTCCTGGGAGCTTAAGCCGAAGATAAAGGCATTCTCCTCGCCGACCTCTTCGACGATCTCCACATTGGCCCCGTCCATGGTTCCCAGGGTTATCGCTCCGTTCAACATGAACTTCATGTTGCCCGTTCCCGAGGCTTCCTTACTTGCGGTCGAGATCTGCTCCGAAACGTCTGCCGCCGCAAAGATCCATTCGGCGTTGGATACCCTGTAATCCTCTATGAATACCACCTTTATCTTTCCGTTTATGGCAGGATCATTATTAATAACATCTGCTACTGAATTAATGAGCTTGATGGTCAGCTTGGCATTTCTGTAGCCTGCTGCCGCCTTTGCCCCGAAAATAAAGGTACGGGGGAAGAACTCCATGTTGGGGTTCTCCTTCAGCACGTTATACAGATGCATGATGTGCAGGATGTTAAGCAGCTGCCTCTTGTACTCATGAAGCCTCTTAACCTGAACATCGAAAATGGAGCGGGGATCCACCTCTATTCCGTTGTTATCCAGGATATATTTCGCAAGCCTTACCTTATTCCGGTACTTGATATTCATAAACTCCTGCTGGGCCTTCTCATCATCGGCATAAACCCTGAGCTTTCCGATAGTGGGAAGGTCGGTGATCCACTCCGAACCCACATGAGCCGTAACCCAGTCGGCAAGTAACGGATTTCCGTGCAGTAAAAACCTTCTCTGGGTGATGCCGTTTGTCTTGTTATTGAATTTCTCAGGCATCATCTCATAAAAGTCCTTAAGCTCCTGATTCTTAAGGATCTCTGTATGGAGCCTTGCCACACCGTTGACCGAGAAGCCGGCGCAGATGGCAAGATGAGCCATCTTGACCTGTCCGTCATATATAATGGCCATTTTGCGGACCTTCTCCTCGTTTCCGGGATATTTGGCCCTGATCTGGTCGATAAACCTTCTGTTGATCTCCTCGATGATCTGATAGATCCTGGGAAGCAGCCTTGAGAACAGCTCGATGGGCCACTTCTCCAAAGCTTCGGACATTATGGTATGATTCGTATATGCGCAGGACTTCGTGGTAATGGCCCATGCGGCATCCCATCCAAGGTTGTAGTCATCCATCAATATCCTCATAAGCTCGGCGATGGTAACCGTAGGATGGGTATCGTTAAGCTGGAATACCACCTTCTCGGGAAGCTTATGGATATCGTCATGAGTCCTCATATACTTCTCAACCGCTTCCTGGATACTGGCCGATATGAAGAAGTACTGCTGCTTAAGCCTTAATTCCTTTCCTGCATAATGGTTGTCATTGGGATAGAGCACCTCACAGATATTTCTGGCAAGATTCTCCTGCTCAACGGCCATCCTGTAATCTCCCTTGTCAAAGGAATCGAGGGAGAAGCACTCTACGGGCTGGGCATCCCAGATCCTTAGCGCATTTACTATGCCGTTGCCGTAGCCCACGATAGGAATGTCATAGGGAATGGCCTGAACCGACTGGTAATTTTCCTGAGAGAAATGATGCTCTCCGAACTCATCGGTATCAACCTTAACGTTTCCGCCGAATTTAACGATCTTTGTGTATTCGGGCCTCTTAAGCTCGAATGGATAACCGTCCTTAAGCCAGTTGTCCGGAACCTCTATCTGATAACCGTCCTTTATCTCCTGCTTGAACATTCCGTATCTGTAACGGATGCCGCAGCCGTATGCGCTGTAGCCAAGGGTGGCCAGAGAATCGAGGAAGCAGGCCGCAAGCCTTCCGAGACCTCCGTTGCCGAGAGCCGGATCTCTCTCCTGATCCTCAACCATGTCGATATCTACCCCGAGCTCATCCAGAGCCTTTGCAACCTCCTTATACTCCTTCAGGCTGATAAGGCTGTTTCCAAGGGCTCTCCCCATCAGAAACTCCATGGAAAGATAATATACGGTCTTCGGATCCTTCTCGTCGTAAGCCTTCTGGGTGTTCATCCAGTTCTCGATTATCGTATCCTTTACGGCGAAGCATACAGCCTGGAATATCTGCTGCTTGCTCGCTTCTTCAAGAGTCTTTCTGTAAAGGCTCTTGACATTGTTTACAACTTCCTTCTTGAAGGCTTCCTTATTAAACTTCTTTACCTCTTTTTTAGCCACCTTTCGTCCTCCTTTGCAGTAAGGGGTTCTCCCCTTCAGAATTATTAACTACTCCTCTTATATCTTTTTTACCCCGAGTGTGACCTTTTCATCGTTAATGCTCCACTCCTTGACATAGCCTTCGGCAGAGCCCGTTATTATATCCTCGGCCAGAACATCCTTCATAATGCTGTCCCGGTTGTTCTTAAGAACCTCTTCTATCCTCTGATTACCGTTCTCATAAAGGACTATCTTGTCCATAACCTCAAAGCCGGCTTCCTTACGCATGGTCTGTACCTTTGAGATCACCTCTCTCACGAAGCCTTCCTCAATAAGCTCCGG
>DNAD01000061.1 GCA_003484785.1 Lachnospiraceae bacterium | reverse complement strand
AGAGAACAGAATATATGAAGTAGAATATACCACCTGAAAAAGGCTTCGGCAGAGATGCCGGAGCTTTTTTAAGATTAGCTCGCCCTAATCGGCATAAATATGAAATGATCCGATCAAAGATCGGACCGGCATGAACTAAAGCTCATGCCAAAGCGCGCGATCAGCCTTAGCTGACCGGCGCGGAAAGGTGAACAAAATGGATGGCAGCAGTATGACAACTTTACCTGTAAGCAGCTTTCTCGACCAGCTTTTCCGCAATCCTCTTCCGGAACTTATGGACGGGGAATGTCTTGGAGTTTTGCGGAGCATGAACGAAAAACAGGGAGACAGGGAAACCACTCTTTTGGGTTATGAGGTGCGGCTTAATGATCCTGAAAGATATGTGGACTGTATCCTGTGCGTACAGGAGCAGAGGACACCGGCCGTAGATGTAAAATGGGTAGAGCTTGATTACGATTCCTTAAAAGAGGATGCCGCCTCGCCCGGTGAATGTTTTTTCGTCCCCGCGGGACCGACAGAGAACGGATATCGTACCCTGTTTGAGGAGATATTGCCTGCTTATGCCGGAAACGGCCGGACAGAGCGGCTTACTCCCGTTTTGAAGAAGGTGTTATATTCTCTGCCTGAGGGAGTATATCTGAGGCATATCGGATGCATGGACGGCCGCGGAGAGGTGGATATAATGCGCCTTATCATAAACTGCGGAGAGCTTTCTACTGTGGGAGACTGTCTTACAGAAATCGGGTGGCCGGGGGATGCCTGTGGCGTAATGAAGGCGCTGAAACGCTTTGAAGGCTACGAAAAATACCGTTTAAACGTGGATATTTCGACAGAAGGGATCCTTAAGAAGCTTGGGATAGAGATCTTTTTCAAATGGCGTAATCCCGCCCTGATCGATATGATCCTGGATAAGCTTGTATCGGAAGGATTATGCCTTCCCACAAAGGCGCAGGCAGTAAAACGCTGGATCCGCGTGCTTCCTGACGCCAATCCCTTCCTTCAGACGGCCCTGAGCTATTTTAAGCTTGTATATGCGGATGGCCGCTTTCGGGAGTCCAAGGCATATATCGGCCACCAGCGGGAAATGGCTCATTACAGTTTTCCGGCATACTACAGACCGGTACATGCGGACATAGAGCTTTCGGGAGCCGGAGGGAGGGCGGATACGAAAATTATCCTTGAAAGGCTTCGGGAATGCCGGGCTGAGCGGATCCCTTCCGTTCGCTTTTACGGGTCCGACACACATCCTGATACAGAGGAGATTCTGAATTTCTGCAAAAAAGAAAAGCTTTCGGCCGAGGTCGTTCTGACCGGCAGAGAGAGTCCTTCCCGCTTAAGAGCGCTTAAGGAAGCCGGTGCAGAATATTTTCTTATTGAAACGGACGGCAGTGAGGAAAACGATTTTGAGGCTGCGAATATACTTCGTGAGCTTGATGTTTCGAGCAGATCTCTCTGGCTTGTCCTCACCCCGGAAAATGCGGATGATTTTGAAGAGCTTACGGTCCGGGCAGAGAATGCGGGGATAACGGAAATGATCCTTGCACCGTTCTTTATAAGCGGAAACAAACGGGACACGTCACCCAAAAAGTGGTTTGACGATGATCAGCTTGAAGGGCTGGCTCAGAGCATACACAGGATTTCTGAGGACAGGGCATCAGGGCGTGTCAATATGGAACTGTTCGTTTCCAGTTGTTTTTCTCCCCTCAGGGCAAGGCTTGGAGGAAAGGATCCGCACAGGAACCCTAATCGCGGGATCGGGCGCGGATGTGAAGCCGGACGGTCCATTCTTGCCGTTTTGTCTGACGGCTCCCTTGCTCCCTGCCTGATGCTTAAAGACATGTCTGATGATGGAAATATAGGTTCCTTCTGGGAGGGCCAGGATATTACCGATCTGAGGGACACGAAAGAGCGGTGGAGACAGTGCCGTCAGTGTCCTTATGAGAGACGGTGCCTGCCCTGCCCCGCAAACGGGCCGTGTGGAGGGGATCAGCGGTCAGATTTATCTGGCTAAATGTGACTGTGTGTGATATAATTCGGGGTCGAAGGGAAGCACATGAAATTATTGTAAATCTCCATGCCCCACGATGTTCTGACCGCCATAAATTAAACATCGTGGGGCATATATGGTAGCTGCAGAAAGAATCTGAAGAATGAGAGATATTTTCCGGAAAAGCGCATTAGATAAAATCTCATCGCCGGATCAGCTGGATCAGGTGATCGTTATTACGCCGCCGGGGTTTTTTATCGCCATGCTCGGCGCGGGTATTATGCTGCTTACAGTGCTGGTATGGTCGGTCTTTGGGAGGATCCCGGTAACTATTAAGGCAAACGGCATTTATATGACAAACGGCGGGATCCACGTTATATATTCCGAAAACGGCGGAATGGTGGAGGAGATCCTGGTAAGCGATGGCGATACCGTTGAAAGGAATGACGTCATAGTAAGGCTGTCGGCGGAAGAGCTTCATGAAAAGCTCCTGCGGGCAGAGACAAGAAAAAAGGAGGCAGAGGCCGTCACTATCGATTCAAAAGGAGACATAGAAAATGCTGATACGAAAAACCTTCTGGATCTGAAGGCAGAGCTTCTGACGCTGCGATCCACTCTTACGGCAGATGAACAGATGCTTGCCATGCGAAAGAATGAGCTTGAAAAGCTCCAGGCGGAGGCGAATGCGGCACAGGCAAAAATGCAGAGCGCAAGGAGCATGTTTTACGGTTATATGACCACTGATAGTACGACTCCGGAGCAGCTTGTCTATCAGGATGCGCAAACAACCTTAAACAGCGCCAAAAGCAATTATGAGAGTGCCAAAAACCAGCTTGCTTCCTTTAATGCGGCGAATAATGATACCCTTGACTATCTGAAGGAGAGGATCGAACGTCTTGAGGAACAGAGGGACGGATTGGACGTATCCTCACAGAAGTATGAGGAAGAGAAAAGAACGATCGAAGAGGAGATCTATAAGCTGGCCAATCAGAGAGATACGATATACTCTCAGAAGGGGGCCTATGAACAGGCCTTTTATGAGTGGGAGCAGAAGCTTAATATGGCTCAGAACAATTATTATAATTCTGCGTTTGCCTACCTGAACAAGGAAAGCACGGAGCTGCATAAGAAAACCTTTGATGCCCAGCTTACCGATGACTATAACGTTGCGCTGAGCAATTACAATACAGCGCTGTCAAGGCTTCGAAGCGCTGAGGATGCGGTAGCGCAGCTTACGGTGCAGACGGCCTCGGAGCAGTCCAATGTCACCGTAAAATATGAGTCTTTAACGAGACAGTTTGATGCGGCCAGGGGAGCTGTCCTGGCGGATATTGAAAAGGAGATCAAAGAACTGTCCATGCAGCTTGATAAGACGGAGATCAGGGCCGGTACAGGCGGGTATGTGACAGGGCTGTCTGTTGCAGCGGGAAATGTTATAGGGCAGGGATCGGTGGTATGCCGTATCGTTGAAGAACGTTTTACGGCATCAAAGGCCGATGATACGGTGCAGCTCGCGGGGCAGAAGGGCATAGCTTCCCAGATGGCCGCGATCCTGTACGTTCCGCTGGATCAGGGGAAAAAGATCCGGGCCGGCATGGATGTCAAGGTTTATCCCAGTACCGCAAAAAAGGAGGAGTACGGTCATATCAACGCCTTTGTCACAAGTGTCAGCGACTATGTCGCAAGCGCGGAGGAGATCAGAAACGGACTGGGAGAGGACTCCCTTGTTCAGAATTTTACCAAGGCCGGGCCTATTGTGCAGGTGAACTGCTTCTTAAAGCGTGACGGCACGACAAAAAGCGGCTACGACTGGTCCAGTAAAAAGGGAGCGCAGATCGAGCTTACGCCCGGCACTATCGTGACCGCTGACATCGTTTCGGAAACAAAGGCTCCGATCACGATGCTTATCCCGCTTCTCAGGGAAAAACTTACTGTAAAGACCGACGGGACTTCAGAGGAAAACAAGTAATGCGGGGAGAAGGTAAAAAGAAACCGGAGCCCGGCAGAAAAAAGGCAAAAGCATCCGCCGGATACGCAAAGACTCCCACGGTATTTCAGATGGAGGCTACGGAGTGCGGGGCGGCGAGCCTTGCCATGGTCCTTGGGTATTTCGGGAAGTTTATACCGTTAGAGCAGATGCGGATCGAGACAGGTGTTTCAAGAGACGGATGCAGTGCGGGGAATATCGTTAAGGCCGCAAAGAGGCTGGGGCTTGAGGCCAACGGCTACAGGAAGAATGTGGAGGGGCTCTTAAGTCTGCCCGTACCCTGTATCATCCATTGGAATTTTAACCACTTCGTCGTATGGGAGGGCGTGAAGGGAAACGATTACTATATCAATGATCCTGCCATGGGACGAAGGAAGCTTACGTTTGAGGATATCGACAGCTGCTTTACGGGGGTCGTGCTGACCTTCAGGCCGGCGAAGGGCTTTATTAAGAATAAAAAAGAGGACAGGCTGCTTCCGATGATACTGCACCGCCTCAGGGGAGAGAAGGCTTCCGTCATCTCGCTCATTGTCATGGGAATGTTCCTGGTGCTGCCGGGTATGCTGATACCTGTCTTTACGGAGGTCTTTATCGACGATATACTGACCGACGGCAGCACGGACTGGATCACGGCGCTGATGTTTGCCATGTTTGTGACTATGGTTTATAAGGCCGGTTTCATGTGGTACCGGAGCGTGCTTCTGCAGCGCCTGCAGAATAAGCTGACGCTTCTCTCCGGTCACAGGATGCTTCACCATCTGTTCCGGCTCCCGATCGGTTTTTTTGACCAGCGCTATCCGGGGGATATTTCCCAGAGGGTGGAGAACAATAATAATATATCGGTCTTCCTGACAAGCCGGGTCGCACAGACTGTCTTAAATATCCTGACGGCGCTGTTTTTTGTGATACTTCTTTTGATGTATTCGCCGCTGCTTACTCTGGTTGGACTGGGAATCACGGCATTGAGCCTTCTGCTTATGAAAAGGAGCGCGGATGTGATCGGTGATCTTACCATGAAGAGCCGCATCGACAGCGGAAAATTCACGGGAACCCTGATGTCGGGACTTACCATCACCGACACCCTGAAGGCATCAGGCAGCGAAAATGTCTACGTCGAGAGGCTTTTGGGATATTATACAAAGATGGGCCTTGCGGAACAGAAGCTTGGTTTCAGGCGGGAACTGATGAACGCGATTCCGCAGGTGTCAGGTAATCTGACGGATGTTCTGGTACTGGTGATCGGAGGTGCGCTTGTCATACGGGGAGACATGACCGCAGGCATGCTTACCGCATTTACCACGCTCTTAGCCTCGTTTATGCAGCCGGTGAATGAGCTGGCAGGCTTCATACAGCAGCTGCAGTCAACAAAAGCCGATCTTTCCCGGGTTGACGACATCATGCGCTACAGGGAGGATGAAAAGTTTGCCGAAGGGGAAAAGGAGGAGCTGACGGAGAAGCTGATCGGTAATATCCGGCTTGAGAATGTGGCATTTGGCTACAGTATCATGGATGAGCCGCTTATCTCGAACTTTTCCTTTACTCTCCACAGCGGCAGTTCTATTGCCTTTGTCGGGGCCTCGGGTTGCGGTAAGACCACGATGTCAAAGATCTGCTCCGGGCTGTATATGCCCTGGGAGGGGAGGATCATCTATGACGAAACGCCTCTTGAGAGGATCCCGAAGGAGGTTCTGGCATCGAGTATCTCCACCGTGAGCCAGAACATCTCCTTATTCAGCGGTACCATCAGGGAAAACCTGACGATGTGGAATAATTATATACCGGAGGAGGATATTGTAAAAGCATGTAAGGATGCCTGTATACACGACATGATCACTGCAAAGCCGGGGGCTTACGAATATATGCTTTCGGAGGGCGGAAGCAACCTTTCGGGAGGCCAGAGACAGAGGCTTGAGATCGCGAGGGCTCTCGTCACCAACCCGAGCATCCTGATCATGGATGAGGCTACCAGCGCTCTCGATCCGGTCATAGAAAAGCAGATTATAGATAATATCAAGCGGAGAGGCTGTACCTGCGTCATCGTGGCACACCGTCTGTCGGCGATCCGTGACTGTGACGAGATCATCGTGATGGAGCAGGGGAAGATCACCCAGAGGGGAACCCATGAAGAGCTCAGCTTACAGCAGGGAAGCTACCAAAGGCTGATACAGAACATGTGAGAATACCGTTACTGTTAAGCTTTGAGCCACGCACCTGCCGGGCGGCTCGGGCTGTATGGGAAGCGGTTTATCAGAAAAAATGGAAAACATAAAGCTGCACGGAGGACAATTTTATATCACCGATACCAAAGGTATGCTTTATCGGGTGGTGAAGGGACATGTCCTGGTATATCTGGTTCCGGTAAAAACGGATATCGGAGACGGAACGGATACGGATCGGGCCGGTTCCTTCGGAAAACGTATGCTTCTTAAGGAGATGACAGAGGGTGAAAGGATCCCGGCATTCTGCCATGAATCACAGCTCCTCGGGATATGGCGTTTTATGTTTATGGCATTGGATCAGGCAGAGCTTGAGACGGTCGGGACGCCTTCCGATGAGGAAGCCATCCTGTCCTTTGCGCAAAGCATCGGACTGAAGCTGGCTTATGCACAGGATTTTGAGGAGGAGCTGATCGAGCGGTATAACCTTGCTTCCGTAAGGGAAGAGGGATATATTTATGCCACAAAGGAGGAGGAGAAGCATACCTTAAAGAAGTCTGCGGCGCTTATTTACAATGTTTTCAGAAGGAACAGAAGGAGCGTCAGGGACTATGTGCCGACAGGGAATCCGCTGTATGACGCCGCTTTTCTTATCTGTAGGGCGGAGCATATAGAGCTGGCCTCCTATGAGCGGATCCGGCAGGCGGCGGGAAGGACCTTCACCCTTTCCGATATCTCCCGTATTTCTCATTTTCCCACAAGGGCAGTCATTCTGTCGGGGGACTGGTTTAAGAAGGACAGCGGCGTACTGCTTGCCTTTACGAAGGATGAAAACCATCCGGTCCCCTGCATTCCCAGGGGGCCGGGGCGTTATGAGCGGTACGATACAAAAACAGGGGAGAGACGTAAGCTCGACGAAGCGTTCGCGAAGACCTTAAAGCCGCAGGGATACACATTCTATCGGCCGTTTCCGGCAAGGGTCATCGGTAAGAAGGAGCTGTTTCTGTTCGGGATGAGCAGGGTTTATCCGTCGGATATTTTCAGACTGTTTTTTCTGGCTCTCCTCGGTACCGGAGTAGGGCTTCTGCTGCCGCTTCTGAATGAGCAGGTGTACGACCGTTATATCCCGATCGGAGATATGGGCGGACTTTTTGCGGTGGGATCTGTGATCCTGTCATGCTCTCTGGGTAATATTGCCTTTACGGTAGTGAAGAACCTGGCATCCTTCCGCTCCATGAATACCATGGAATACGCTGTGCAGAACGCGGCCATTGACAGGCTCTTTAACCTGCCGGAGAGCTTTTTCAGAAGGTATGATGCGGCGAGCCTTTCAAAGAATGTCATGGGACTGTCACAGATCTACCAGATGACAGCTGACAGCCTGATCCAGACGGGACTGACTCTGCTGTTTTCGTTTCTGTATCTGTTCAGGATGTTCCGCTATTCAAAGGAGATGTCAAAGTCTGCCCTGATCCTTTTGTTTACGCTGACGCTTATCCTTCTCTGGCTCGGAATAAGACAGACGAAGCTTGAAAAGGAGAAGCTTAAGGTGGATCTGAAGGCCGGTACCTTCATCTTTCAGTTTGTCTCGGGGATCGAGAAGATACGCCTTTCCGCTTCGGAAAACCGCGCCATCTATAAATATCTGGAACAGTTTACAAGATCACAGGAGATCAACACAAGGAAGGAGCGTGCGACCATCCTTGTGAATGTGGTATCAGAGGTATCGTCTGTCGCGTTCTCGCTCATTTTTTACTACATGATGGTACGAAAGAGCCTGGGACTCTCAATCGGGCAGTTTACCGGATTCACCGCGGCTTTCGGAGCTTTTTCGGCCGCAGTTTTAGGGCTTCCGCAGCGGTTTATTATGGCCAATTTGTTAAAGCCTGTCTATGAAAATGCGCGTCCGATCCTTGAGACTTTGCCGGAGACCACAGAGGAGGCGTCGCTTCCCGGTGACCTGACTGGGGAGCTGGAGGTATCGCATGTCACCTTTTCCTACAGTACGTCTGAGCCGCCTGTGCTGTCTGATCTGAGCCTGCACATAAGGCCGGGGGAATATGTGGCGGTGGTGGGGCCGTCGGGCTGCGGTAAATCGACACTTCTTAAGCTCCTTATGGGCTTTGAGAAGCCTCAGACCGGGAAGATATATTATGACAACAGGGATATTGACGATATGGACAAGAGGGAGCTTCGTAAGAAGTTCGGCGTAGTCCTGCAGGGGGGCGGGTTGATCGATGGAAGCATTTATGATAATATTACTATCACTGCGCCTGATACAAAGATCGAAAGAGTGATGGAGGTCATAGAGGAGGTAGGGCTTAAGGAGGATATTGACGGGATGCCCATGGGGATACACACCATGGTGACCGAGGGCGCGGGTACGATCTCCGGCGGGCAGGCCCAGAGGATACTGATCGCAAGGGCTCTTGTGGGAAAGCCGAAGCTGGTCTTTTTTGATGAAGCAACGAGTGCCCTTGATAATGTGACCCAGAACAGGGTAGTTGAGACGCTTGAAGGTATCAACGCCACCAAGCTTGTTATCGCACACCGCCTGAGCACGGTAAAGAGGTGCGACAGGATCATCGTGATGGAGCAGGGACATATCATCGAGGAGGGCGATTATCAGGCGCTGATGGAGCAGAAGGGGTTCTTCTATGAACTGGCGTCCAGGCAGATGTAAAGCAGACAAAGGACACAAAGGGACGGTTCTTTTGTCACCTTTGTGTGAAGGAGTGTAATGAAGGAATGATAGATAAGCAGGTACAGGATATTATTATCAGGTATGGCGGAGGTATAATCCGTTCCGCGCTGTTTTACAAAACTTTTTTTCAGAAGCATCATGTTGTTTTCAATGTGGGTGATCATTTGCTGGGGGTTGCCACAGAGGCGGTAAGCTACTGTATCAGGCATTCCCTGACGGAAGAGGCCTTTCTTGATAATGTGGTAAAGGCCTGTCTGTGTCATGATCTGGGCATCATGGGCAGAAGAGAGAAGTTCAGCAATGATTTTCAGTGCCTGATCTGGCATCCCATCCATTCGGTCGTTGTTTACAGGGAGCTCACGCGGGAGAATAACGAGATCGTTGTTGACTCGATCCTGAGCCATATGTTTCCCCTTAAGCTGAGGATCCCCAAATATAAGGAAGGCTGGATACTGATACGCGCGGACAAGAAGGCCGCTTACAGTGAAAGGCTGGGCAAGCCTCTGGTGTCGGAGGAAGAAAGGAAGCAGATACTTCTTGATGCCCAAAAAGCCCTGTCCTGAAGCATCAGCCGGCCCGATAGCCGATCAGCATTGCCAGATAAGCTATATTATAAAACGATAGTAGACACAAAAACGGGGAAATGTATGGAAGGCCCATGCATGGTCTGCCGTAAAGCACGGGCATACCGGAGCATACCGGAGAGTAAATCGCTACTATTCACGATCCAAAGGGCCGTGAATAATAGATCACTCAGTCAGCAGACCGGCCGCCCGGAAGTCGGAAAGGCGGAACAGTATATGACAAAGATAAATCGTAATTATTTAAAGCTTCCCGGAAGCTATCTGTTTTCCGAAATAGGAAAAAGGGTAAGGGAATATGAGACACAGCATCCCGATAAAAAAGTGATACGCCTCGGCATCGGGGATGTTACACAGCCCATTGCGCCGGAGGTTATAAAAGCACTGCACGCCGCGGTGGATGAGATGGGAAAAGCGGAGACCTTCAGAGGCTATGCCCCTGACCTGGGCTATGAATTTCTAAGGAGCGTGATAGCAAAAAAGGATTACGGGGAAAGGGGCTGCAGCATAGAGGCGGACGAGATCTTTATCTCCGACGGGGCCAAGTGTGACTGCGGTAATATTCAGGAGCTCTTCGGCACAGACAACAGGATAGCGGTGCAGGATCCGGTATATCCTGTCTATGTGGATTCCAACGTAATGGCAGGACGGACGGGGGAGTACGACAAGGAGTCGGATTCCTTCGGCGGGGTTATCTATATGCCCTGTGTGGCTGAAACGGGCTTTGTTCCGCAGCTTCCGGGGGAGGTGCCTGACCTTATCTATCTGTGCTTTCCGAATAATCCCACCGGAGCGGTCATGAAAAAGGAGACGCTTCAGAAGTGGGTGGACTATGCAGCGGAAAAGGGTTCGATCATCCTCTATGACGCTGCCTATGAGGCCTATATCAGAGAGCCCGGGATAGCGCACAGTATTTATGAGTGTGAGGGGGCAGAGGAGTGTGCCATAGAATTCCGCTCCTTTTCCAAAACCGCGGGCTTTACCGGTCTGAGACTGGGCTTTACCGTCATCCCGAAGAAGCTGAAGGCAGAGGGGGTCAGTGTTCATGACCTCTGGGCCCGCAGGCACGGAACCAAGTACAATGGAGCTCCCTATATCGTGCAGAGGGCGGGAGAGGCTGTTTATTCCGAAGAGGGCAGAAAACAGGTTGAGGAGCAGATCGGAAGATACATGGAGAACGCGCGGATCATTTATGACGGGCTGAAAAGCGCCGGATATGAGGTGTCGGGCGGAGTCAACGCACCGTATATCTGGATGAAGACCCCGGGAAATATGACCAGCTGGGAGTTCTTTGACAGGCTTCTTACCGAAGCGAACGTTGTGGGCACGCCGGGCTCGGGCTTCGGGCCGCACGGCGAGCATTATTTCAGGCTCACGGCCTTCGGCAGCAGGGAAAATACCATCGAGGCCATTGAGAGGATACAAAAAATGTGAGGGGATCGCCTGTTACCGCTTACAATCCCAGTATCTGCTTTTTCTTGGTGTCAAACTCATCCTGAGTGATAGCTCCCATATCAAGAAGCTCCTTAAGCTGTTTTATCTGTTCCATTCCGCCTGCAGCTGCGCCGTTGTCCGCACCGGTCGCCTGGGCTCTGCGCATGCTGCGGGATTCTTCCTTATACTCCTTAATGCACTGGTAGATGTCATTGGAACAGATGTAGGCCTTCTCGATCTCTACCTCGGAATTTGACCATGAGGGAAGCATGTCTATCCTGACCTTTTCGGCATGAAAGGGGTTAGCCTTAAAGTTTATCTGGAAATACATCCCGGTGATCTTATAGTTTCTGGAAACGCTTGGGAGATCGGGGAAGCGTGACCCGAAATCGTCGGACAGGAGATAGTCGAGAAGCCCGGACAAACCGGTGTTTTTCTTTCTTTCTTCTTCAGACAGATATTGAGTCTTCAGATCCACATTGTAGCTGGCGATATCATCGAAGGAGAAGATATCGGGGTTTTTATCCGTTAAGATAACAAATTCTCCATGCTCGTCATCAACGGCCATGACAGGGTGCCTTGCGTCTATGTCAAACTGTCTTGAGTTGACAAAATCAGTCTGATAGCGTCTGTCATTTTCCTCCTTGAGCCTGATCTGTTCCTTAACATCGTCCAAGGACATTTCGGAAAAACCGGTGGTAAGGGAGGACATTTTCTTGCGGCAGTCTCCGCAGATATAATCTCCGTCCTGGATCTTTGTTCTTGAGATGAGCCCGGCCTTTGCACCGCATAATTCACATTGCTTTTTGTCAAAAAGTCCCATTTTATAACCTCCTGAAGGATGCTGCGGGCAGGTATCATTACCGGCCTGCCGCTGCAGCTTTTATTGATACCGTTCCCGGAAAGGAATTGTTGCGAAGGTGTATAAGTTAATTCGCCGCAGTTGCGAACGTTTTATTACTTATATACTATGATAATTTGTACGATAAATCAAGCGCCTGCAGCAATTCGCTTGTTACTATTCACAGCCCAAAAGGCTG
>DNAD01000139.1:5597-8130 GCA_003484785.1 Lachnospiraceae bacterium | reverse complement strand
ATAACAAAATCCCCCCTGTCCCCGCAAGGCCTGAGCCCTGCAAAGGAGGTGATGACCTCCTTCATGGGCAGGTTTTTAACAGCGGAGGCTTCGGGAGCATTAACCGCCGCAAGCCCCGACGCCGTGGTGAAGGTGCCTTCCTTGTCCGCCAGATCTGTTGCGGTAGGCCCTACAAGGAGATTTCCGTGAATGGTTGGTGAAACCAGTATACCCTTGCCGAGGGCGGAGGGCATGCGGAAAACGGTGCGCCCGACATGCCTGCCCGCGGTTACGTCTAACAGGCAGTACTCACCCTTACGGGGCGTGATCGTAAGCTTATCCTCCGACATCATATTATGAAAACGGTCGGCATAAAGGCCTGCGGCATTGATAACGCAGTAGGAGCTTAAGGTGATATCCCTGTCGCCTTCGGGGTCAAATTCATCATAGCGGATGGCATCGAGCCTGAAGCCCTCATCGGTCCGGGAAACAGAGGATACGTTCGTACGAAGCAAAAAGGTTACGCCGTTTATGCAGGCGCTTTCCGCCATGGCGCTGGTAAGACGGAAGGGACAGATGATCCCGCCGGTCGGGGCAAAGAGGGCACCGGCAGTCTTATCCGAAAGATTGGGCTCCATTTCAAGAGCCTCATTCCGAGACAGTATCCTTAAACCCTTTACACCGTTCTTAAGCCCGCGTTCAAAGAGTTCATCAAGATGTAAGCGGTCGTCCTTTGAAAGGGCGACCACAAGGGAACCGTTCTGCATAAAGGGAATGCCGAGAGCTTTGGCAAGAGACGGCATCATTTGTGAGCCTGAAACGTTAAGCTTTGCCTTAAGACTTCCCGGCATGGCATCGAAGCCGGCATGAACGATCCCGCTGTTTGCCTTGGAGGTTCCCTCACCTATATCCCAGTTTTTATCAAGAACAGCGATCCTTAACCGGTAGCGGGACAGTTCTCTGGCTACCGCACAGCCGGTCACACCGGCCCCGATAATGATCACGTCATAATCCATTTAATCCTCCTTCGCCCAGTCAAATGCCCGGGTAACGGCCTTTTTCCAGCCCTTAAGCCGCTCGGTCCTTTCTTCTTCGGAGATGGAGGGGGTAAAGACCCTGTCTATCCTCCAGTTTGAGAGCACATCCTCTCTGCTCTTCCAGTAGCCTGTGGCAAGGCCGGCCAGATAAGCAGCCCCCATGGCCGTGGTCTCTATGCAGGCGGGACGCTTCACCGGCGCGCCTGCTATATCCGCCTGTACCTGCATAAGAAAATCGTTGGCGCTTGCGCCGCCGTCGACCTTAAGAGAGGAGAGAGGTATAGCGGAATCGGATTCCATGGCCTTTATTACCTCATCAGTGGAATATGCAATGGATTCGAGGGTCGCTCGGATTATATGGTATTTATTCACACCCCTGGTAAGCCCCACTATGGCTCCTCTTGCATACTGATCCCAGTAGGGCGCTCCGAGGCCGGTAAAAGCGGGAACAACATAGCAGCCTCCCGAATCCGGAACCTTCCTTGCCATGTAATCGGAATCGGCTGCCGAGTCGATAAGGCGCATTTCGTCCCTGAGCCACTGGATGGCGGCCCCGGCGACAAAGATAGAGCCCTCCAGAGCGTAGGTTATCTTACCGTCAAGCCCCCAGGCTATGGTGGTTACCAGCCCGTTATCGGAATAGATAGGCTTATCCCCCGTGTTCATCAGAAGAAAGCAGCCGGTACCGTAGGTATTCTTCATATCCCCCTTTTCAAAACAGGTCTGCCCGAACAGAGCGGCCTGCTGATCACCCGCGGCCCCCGCGATGGGAATCTGTCCCCCCAAAAAGGAGGGATACGTATAGCCGTAAACATGGCTGTTGGGAAGGGGAGTGGGAAGCATGCATTTCGGGATGTTAAGCTCTCTGAGAATGTCCTCGTCCCACTCAAGGGTATGTATATTGAAAAGCATGGTACGGCTTGCATTGGAATAGTCCGTCACATGCACCCGGCCCTTGGTAAGCTTCCAGATGAGCCAGGTTTCAACGGTCCCGAACAGAAGCTCACCCGCCTCTGCCCGTTTTCTTGCCCCGGGAATGTTTTCAAGGATCCAGTGAAGCTTGGTAGCCGAAAAATAGGCATCTATCATAAGCCCGGTCTTTTTGCGGAATTCTTCACCAAGGCCCCGTTTCACCAGGGTGTCGCAGAATTCGCTGGTTCTTCTGCACTGCCAGACAATAGCGTTACAGACGGGCTCACCTGTATTTTTGTCCCATACTATAACGGTTTCCCTCTGATTAGTAATGCCGATCGCGGATATCTGCTCTGCCGAGACGCCTATCTTGCTCATGGCCTCCACACATACCCCAAGCTGGGTAGACCAGATTTCCGAGGCATCGTGCTCGACCCATCCGGGCTTTGGAAAGATCTGGTTAAATTCCTTCTGGGCAACCGAGCAGATCTCGCCTTTTTCATTAAACAGGATAGCGCGGTTACTGGTGGTCCCGGCATCCAGTGCCATAACGTATTTTTGCATAAACCCTCCTTCTGCGCCGATCCCGCAGGGATCGTGCGCTT
>DNAD01000139.1:0-5526 GCA_003484785.1 Lachnospiraceae bacterium | reverse complement strand
GAACAATCTTCAGATTGTTCCGATTCAGTCAGCGCAGCTGACTGAATAATTTCATTTTTTCTACTTATACTGCATAGTACCTGATGATACAGGTCTATAAAAGCAGAATGAGATTTTGCAACATATGACAATTTATTCTGCCTTACGGCCTCCTCCAGCTCCCCGGCCTTCTTTGCAAGCCCGAGAGCTCCTATGGAGCGGGCATTTGATTTGACGGAATGGACATCTATCCGGTAGTCGTCCCATTGGCTGTTTTCAAAAGATCTTTCGAGGTCATCGCTCTTATCGGCCTTGAGAAAGGCTGCAAGCATTTTTTCGTAAAAATCCATGTTCCCCATGCAATAGACGAGGCCTGTTTTAACATCTATGAGCTCTTCAAGCCCGGGCAGCCCTTTTTCGGCCTTCTCAAGTATCGAGGAAGGCTTTTTTTCCAGAGGCTTTATAAACTTCTCCTTCAGGGGCTTGATGAAATCCCTGGGAAGGTGACGCAGCAGGATCCGTTCCATGCTCAGGGGTTCTATGGGCTTAGCGAGAAAATCCTGAAATCCCAGGGCCTTGTACTCAGCCTCGACTCCGCTCAGGGCATTTGCGGTCAGGGCGATAACGCAGACATCCTCTCTGCCCGGGATCTTCCTTAGCTTCTTAAGGACCTCAACGCCGTCCATTACAGGCATCATGTGATCCATGAAGACAATGTCGAAGTCCTTCTCCGAAAGCTCCTTCAGGGCCTCTTCGCCGTTTTGGGAAAGGGTGACCTTTATGCCGTAGGGCCTTAAGAGCCCTTCGGCTACGGCAAGGTTCATTTCATTGTCGTCCACCACCAGGATAGAAGCCTCGTCAGCTGTAAAGGATATGCTGAAGGGGGTTCTGCAGAGCTCATCCTCTCCTCCTGCAGGCCCGGCGGGCTCCCAGCTTATTACTCTCACAAGCACATCGAAGAAGAAAACCGTTCCCTCACCGTAGGTGCTTTCCACTGAGATACTGCCATCCATCATTTCTATCATTCTTTTACTGATGGCAAGACCCAGTCCCGTACCTTCCACGGCACGGTTCTTTTTTGTATCCACCTGGGTAAAGCTTGAAAAAATATTATTGAGATCCTCGGGCTTTATGCCGATCCCTGTATCCGCAACCCTGAATCTCAGCCGGCAGTAGGTGCCTCCGGTCTTCTCAAAGCTTACTCCCAGGGTGATGCTGCCTTTGTGAGTGAATTTTACCGAATTACCCAGAAGGTTTATCAGGATCTGCTTGAGGCGCACTTCATCCGCGTAAAGCTTTTTGGGGAGATTTTCGTCAATCTCGGTCTTAAGCTCCACATCCTTGTCGTGGAGCCTGATCTTTATGATAGTTATAACATCATTGAACAGGGAGATCGTCTGAAAGCTCTCTTCGACAAGGGTGAAATTTCCGGATTCGATCTTGGAGATGTCCAGGATCGAGTTGATGATGGAAATAAGGGTTTTTGAAGCGGAACGGATGGAGGAGGCGTATCTTTTGGCGTTTTCATCGTAGCAGTCCCTTAATATGAGCTCTGCCATGCCGCTTATGGAGTTCATGGGGGTACGGATTTCGTGGGACATGTTGGCAAGGAAATTGCTTTTTGCCTTATCAGCTTCCTCGGCCTGTTTAAGGGCATCAACGAGCCTCGTGATATCAACAAAGAGGATATTCAGGCCTACTTTATCCGCACCTCTCTTCATGAGCTGTATATGGATCTGCCAGCTGATCCCCCTGACGTTGTCGCGATTTTGTGTCACATAGGAATCCACGTCGAAGCCATCGAGAGCCAGGGTACATTTTCTGAGGAATTCATTAAGCTCTTCCTCGCAGAGGATCCCTTCCATAGCCTCACTGAGGGGAACACCCTGTTTGATCTTAAGCTTGTCGAATTTATTATTGTACACAAAAAAGACATCAGAGGTCATGATGGTCCGAAGTCTTGCATCGGTCATTATCAGGAGATTTGCGGCGGAACGCAGGAGCTGATCATTATAAAAGGCCTGACGGAGGCTGTCCTTCTGGATATACGCCTGAGTATGGGCTGCCTGTTCATTTGCAAGCCTGAGAATGGTATTGTCCTTTTTCAGCCTGGTGATCTCACGGCTGAGCCTTTTGTTTTCGTGAAGAAGCTGTTTTTCGGTTTCGGAGATATTGCTGTCCATCGTAGCCCTTCCCTCTCAGATCATATGATGATGTCTCGTAACTGTGAAGGTACTGAACAGCTACGATGTCAGGGTCAAAACGCAAGTATCGTAAAGGTAAAGTTGTGGAACATGTTGTAGTACAGCCCGGAGATGTCTCCTTTAACCGGACAGATCTCGCCGTCGGCATACATTCCCATCAGGGATACACCCTCAGGCAGGCTTCCGGTATAGGCCTCGGCCTCCGCAGTGGTGTTGCTGGCCAGAGCCAGGAACCTTGCCAGACAGGAGTTGCACAGAAGAGTATGACACTCGGGCTCGGTTGACTTAAGCTCATTAAGGATATAGTCGAAGGCCTTTTTCACCGATTTCTGTACATCATTCTGGCTGATTATGCCGATGCTTAAGCTGGCACCCTCGGGTATGCCTCCGATAAAATTCCCTGCTCCGGTCTCCCGATCCAGAGACATCAAAGTCCTTGCCACCTCAAGGCTGTCCCCGTTGGGCTTTTTCAGCGTAAATACAAAGGGGGACAGAAGATAAGCGCCCTGGATCCCGGTGCTTTCCACCTCAAGATTCTCATGGATAAGGGCATCCACGAAGGTTTCGTTTCCCAGCCGGTCAACCTTGTTGCTGTGTGATTTAGTCACTTCATAATAAAAATTGGCCCTGTTTTCTATGGAATTGACGCATATGAACCTGGGATCTATGTTTCCGGAGATCAGTACCAGAACCTGAGCGGTCCTGGAGGTTTTTGAGTTGTAAAAAAGGCGGAATTTGTCAAAGGAAAGGCCGTCCGAGGCCAGAGCTCCGTAAATGGGAATGCCTCCCGCGATGATGTCAATGGCGTGGACAAGCTCATCCCCCGAAACATTACGGTTTCCGGTGGACATCGCTCCGTAGGTCAGTACCAGCTTAACCTCTCCGGGAAGGGAACTTTTTAATTCCCTGTAGGTTTCGGATATTTTTTCAATGAAGTTTTCCGAGTTGAGCTCATCGGTCATGCCTATGGAAAAATCACAGTCATCGGCGGTCAGCAGCATGATGGATATGCCGGTGCCGCAGTAGCCTATGTCTCCTAAAAGCACGGCCATGGCCGTGCATCCGATTATGGGGAAATCCCATTTTTCTGCAAGCAGCTCATAAAGCCCGTCATAATCGGACTCATCCTCCGCAAAAAGGATCCCGAGGGTATTTCGCTTAAAGACAAAGCCCTCCGCCTGTGCAAACAGCTCGGAAGCGGCTTCCTCGAGGTCATCTATTTCATTGGTATAGATCGTCAGAGAATTCATAGACTACCTCCGTGCATATTGTAATATGTATCCTCATCTATCATTTCAAGCATGATGTCTGCAATATAGGGATCGAACTGAGTACCTCTTCCGTTTTTGATCTCGGATCTTACAAAGTGCTGTGGCAGCGCCTTACGATAGCTCCTGTCGGAGGTCATTGCGTCATAACAGTCGGCTACGCTTATGATACGGGCGATCTCGGGAATGTCAGCTCCACTGATGCCGTCGGGGTAGCCCTCACCGTCATATCTTTCATGGTGCCATCTGGCGCCTATTGAAAGAGCGGGCATCTCGGAGATGGTCTTAAGTATCTCGTAGCCGGTTACGGTATGATTCTTTATGATGGTGTACTCATCGGGAGTAAGCTTGCCGGGCTTGTTGAGAATGATCCCGGGGATACTTACTTTTCCCACATCGTGAAGAAGTGCGATATTGTATATCTCGCTCAGGGCTATACCCGGCTTTCCCATGCGTGAGGCAATGCTCCGGGAATAATAGGCAACCCGGTTGGAATGACCGTTTGTATAGGTGTCCTTGGCATCTATGATTTCTGAAAGGGCTTTTATGACCTGCTCCGAAAGTGTCTTTACCTTATGGCTGCTCTCAACAAGGGCAGCGGTCTTTCTGTCGACCTCGTACTGAAGGGATTTCTGAAGATGCTTAAGCTCAAGGATACGCCTTATCCTCTGGAGGGCAACCTGCAGAACGTAGGGCTTTTTGATATAATCCATGGCGCCGGCTTCAAAAAGCTTGACTTCGGTTTCGATATCGTCGTCCGCGGTAAGAAAGATCACGGGGATATTATCACAGCCTTCCGTTTCACGAAGCTTCTTCATGACCGAAAGACCGTCCATTCCCGGCATATGAAGATCCAGAAGGATCAGATCGGGTTTCTCCTCCGCAATGGTCTGCAGAGCCTCTTCCCCGGAAGCAACGCAGCCAACCCTGTATCGCATACCGAACATTTCCTCTGCGGAGATACGGCTCATGAGATCGTCGTCCACTACCAGGATATAGTCTCTTGTCTTTGCATCAAGAGCACTTCTTACGACCTGCAGGAGATTTTCGGGGAGAGCGGGCTTTCGTATAAAATCTATGGCCCCAAGCTTTATCGCATCCACCATATCATCCAGATGGGAGGAACCGGTAAGGAACACGGTTTTAATATCCCTGCCGTCCGGAAGCGCACGGATCTTCTTAAGGACATCAATGCCGTTTAAATCCTTCATCTCAATATCCAGAAGAAGAAGATCAAAATATTCTCCTTTAAGAGCCGAGATGCAGTCTTTGCCGCAGGAGACTGACCTGACCTCATAGCCCATTTCCGAAAGGATCATTTCGGTGACCATAAGGTTCATTTCGTCATCATCAGCCAGCAGTATTTTTTTCATTCCAAACTCCTGTAACTCCCCCCTGAAAGTATATCACAAAGCCGTTTTATTAACAATGCCGCGAGATATCCGCACAAATGTCTGTTGACTCTGTCAGTCGGTAAAGGTTTTTATCTCGAAGGAGGCGGCCACTATTTCCCGGGCGCTCTTTAAGTCTTTTATCTCACCCTCTGCGATAAGCTGGGCAAGGATGTTTCCGATGGCCGTGGCTTCCGTGGGACCGGCGGTCACTGTCTTTTTTGTGGCCTTTGCGGTGAGGCTGTTTAAGTAGTCTGCGTTAGCTCCTCCGCCTATTATACAGATGGTATCAAAGCTCTTACCGGTATTGTCCTCGATCTCCTTAACCGTTTTAGCATAGCTCTGCGCGAGGCTCTGGTAGATGACGGTGCTTAGCTGACCGATGGTTTCGGGTACCTGCTGGTCAGTTTTTCTGCAGTATTCCCTTATCGCTTCGCCCATGTTAAGGGGAGCAAAGAAGCTCTGGTCGTTGACATCCACCCTCGAAGGAAAGTCCTTTTCCTCTTCGGCCATTTCACACAGCTGGGCAAAGCTGTAGGCATCCTTTGTTTCGTGGCGGACGGACTGTATCATCCAAAGTCCCATGATATTCTTAAGATACCTGAAACGGTAGTCATAGCCGCCTTCGTTTGTAAAGTTGCCTTCGTGGCTTGCTTCGCTCCTGAGAGCATCTGAAAGCTCAAC
>DNAD01000110.1 GCA_003484785.1 Lachnospiraceae bacterium | reverse complement strand
TATTCCATGACCCGTGAATGGTAACGTTCGGGCAGCCCACGTATTTTTTATTCAACGACCCGGACGCCCCTGGAATAGCTGCCGTCGGAATCGTTGAGGATATAGAGGCAGCCTGCTTCGTTAAAGTAGAGGCAGTGGTATTTTTTCATGATGACCTCCCAGAACTGCGGCAGATACTGATCCAGAGTCTCGCTTATAACCATCCATTTCGGAGGGGTCTTTTCAAAGAAATCCATAAGCTCGGTCTCTATTTCCGGGTTAAGGGCGATAAAGAACTGGAGGTTGATCTGATACCTGTTGCAGGGCATTATCCGGGTGGCTTCAAAAAAGGTCATGTCTATATCAAAGGAGAAAACGCTGTCTCTTTCCACCTCCGGTATCAGGAGAGCGATATTCTGCGCATCCTGATAATATTTCTCATACCAGTAGTTGTCCCTGTCATAGAGAAAGGTCTGTATCGTATCAAGGCTCGACATCCCGAAGCCGAAGATATAGACTCCGAGGGTAATAAGGCACACGGCCTGCCTCAGAGAGGAAAACAGCACGAGGGGATCATATATCGAAAAAAGCAGTACACAGGACAGCACCAGGATCGGCTCCGTCGTCATGAAATAATAGATCCAGGGATTGCCCAGATGGAGAAGGATATAGGTAAAGAGGGACATGAATATCAGGATAAGACAGAGCTCGATGGGGATCCGGCGGTAGGATGCACCGGTATATCTGCGCCTTATCCATCCCGCAGCCCTTCTTAAGGCGTATTTTGCGGAATACTGAGGCCCTTCATCCGGGGTGTCCGTTTCGGAAGCCTTCGGAACCGGATCCTTTTCCGAAACGGGTATATGAAAAATGGCCGTAAAAAGACCCAGGAAGCAGGCTGCAAGCTTGAGCTCCCATTTGAGCGAGAAGGGATCGGAAAAATCCACCGACCTAAGAAAAGCAAACTTAAATACACAGTAAAACATCTCGGAGAGGCTGCCGTGCAAGTAGAAAAAGAGCAGCATGGGGACGGCCGCAAGAAGTGCTCCTACGATGAACAAAAGGACAGCCTTTAAAAGCTCCGCATAGCGTCTGTAGGCAAGCAGGGCGATGCCGAGCCCCGCGCAGACGCCAAGGATGGGCGATGCTACCGTAACCTTGGCAAACAGCATGATGCCGAAGCAGATCCCTGCAACAAAAGGGAGATATCCGGGTATGCTGTCCTTTTTAAGGGAATTGAGCTTCAGATATCTGACCGCCAGCCAGATAACCAGCAGATTGAGCGGAAGCATGTATTCCTCAAGGGTATTGCCTCCCCAGAGGATGGAAATATGTCCGAAAAGAAAGATGATAAGAACCGCTACAGTCTTTCCCCGGGTAAGATAAAGCCCGCAGAGCTTATATACGAGGATCAGGCTGGCCCACAAGAAAGGGATCTGGATCAGGTAGATCCCGAGGCGGTCACTGTGGAGAAGCTGTCCCAGGGCCTCTATAAAGAAAAAATACGGGCCCTTGAGATCGAAAAAATCGCGGTAAGGCACCATCCCCTCCGTTATTCCCCGGCCGACCATTGTAAAGAAGCTGCAGTCACAGCCGTACCAGTGTCTGTAAAAAGGGCTGGTCCAGAGAGAAAAGATCAAAAGGAAGACTGCCGAAATGACGAGCAGAAGGAAACAGGGCAGCATACGGCGCAGAATACCTTTAAAGCCCTTTTGGTAAGGCGTCCCGTCGTCTCTGCCTTCACCCCCGGAGCAGGCATCCGACTCTGACAGCTCCAACGCGGAGTATGACGGAGAGCTGCTGTTTACTGCCTCACCTGCTGTGGATGGTAACGATGATTCTGAAAATTCCATAAATCCCCCTGCGCTTTACAATAAATCTTCTATAGATTATAATTTATAAGACTGATATAATCAAGATGATGTGGTTTCATGCCTGAAAACCATATATATGGTAGAAATAGGCTGATAAATCTGTTATAATCAACAGCGCACGATTTGCTGTCGCAAATCTGCGCAGGGAGAGGCACTGCGAAGGCGGGCGTGATTGTGAGGAACGGGATGTACGGGCAGGAAGAGAAGGTCAGCGAGAAGATCAGAAATCAGTATATGAGCGATGTGGACAGCCTTATGAGGTTCATTCCCTGGTTCGATAAGGTTCAGGGAAAGCCGGTGTCCCATTATTACGACGGGAACGGAGAGTACAAGCTTATACAGATCCCGGTGTTCGATTCAAACCTCCTGGATTTTGTGAAAACTGCCGGAAAGACTGCCCTTGTTGACAGAAACTATCCCTATGTATATACGAGATACAGGCTGAAGACAGCGGAGGATGAGCTGAAGGCAGTGGGAAATGCTCATCTTAAGGATATAGATGTGTTGAAGGCGGTCCTCAGCAAATATGTTCTCGGGGGAAGATCCAAGGCTGTGATGTGGAGGGAAGCGGTGGATAACGGGGTGTTTGCGGCCGTACTTAAAAGGCTTAAGCTGCTGTTCTACTCCACCAACGTGGATTAGAGGTAACCGGGATGTACCTGGGTATAATGGTGCTTAGCATAAATGACAGCTACGGTAAGAAGGGCTTTTATAATTCTCAGGAGGCAGGGCTTGCCAGGGCGCTTTCCCGTGATGTTGAGCGGATAGTGGTCTACAGGTTCATCGATGAAGGAAGCAGGGAGCAGGAAAGCTCTCTGGAAGGCCATGATAACATCACCTTAAGGGTTATTCCTTCAAAGAGGGCAGGAGGAAATGCGCTTCCGGATGTAAAAAAGCTTGACAGCCGTATTGACAGGCTGATCTGCTTTTCCGATACGCAGCTTGGTTTTCCTGTCATTTACAGATGGTGCAGGAAAAATAACATTGATATCTATCCCTATATCGGAGTAACAAAAAGCCACAGCACAAAAGGGTTTATAAGGGCAGCGAGTGATCTGCTCTCCTCCCGGAATATGAGGCTTTACAGGAGGTGTACGTGTTTTGCCAAAACCCCTTCTGTGGTCAGGGAGTTAAACGAAAGAGGCGTTAAGAGAGTAACGCTTATTCCCGTTGGCCTTGATGAGGAGCTTTTGAACAGGGATTTTCAAAAAGCCGACAGAAACGCCCTGCGAAGAGAATTCGGTTACGAAGAGAATGATAAGGTACTGCTTTTCATAGGCAGGCTGATCGATGAAAAAGAGCCGGTAAAGCTTATCGGGCTGTTTGGCGAGATCTGCAAAAGAAACAGCGCCTGCAGGCTTCTGATGGTGGGAAAAGGGCCGCTTCGGGCAAAGGTTGACGAGGCGATTGAGGCAGCAGGCTTAAAGGACAGGGTAAGGATACTGGAGGAGATCCAAAACAGTGAGATCTGGAAGCTTTACAGGCTTTCGGATGTGTTTGTGAATCTTAACAGGCAGGAGATATTCGGAATGGCCATACTGGAGGCCCTGTACTATGAATGCAGGGTGGTGGCCCGCAGCGCTCCGGGACCCGATCATATCCTTAAAGAGGGTGAGATCGTTAAAAGTGATGAGGAGTTTATCGAGGCCGTTTTGAGAGAGGGGAACGAGCCGGAAGAAAAGCATGAAAAAAACGCTCTTCTCTGGCAGGATTCGGCAGACAGGATCCTTCGGGAGATGAAGTCAAAGCCGTCGGGCCAAGCCTCGGGACGTATCATATATGCTTCTTTTATGTGCTCGGAGGAGTACTTTTCCGGGCTGTTCAGGGATTCCCCGAATATGCCGGGCCAGGCTGTTCAGAAATATAACAGGCTGCTGGCGGAAGGGCTCGGAAACGTGCCCGGGATCAGCGTCTTTGCGGTGAGCGAGATCCCCATTACCCGAAACAATCATAAGAGCTTATTGTACAGGGGGCGGGATGAGAAGGTAAACGGAGTGCGTTATCATTATCTTCCGCTCATAAATATACATGGCATAAAGGACATTGGAGCGGTCTTATCGGGCTTTTTAAGCTGTGTAAGGCTTGCTGTGGGGGCCGGCAGGCGCACGTTTGTGATCGCGGATATCCTAAACGCCCCTGTTGCTCTGGGCTCCTATATCGCATCACGGTTTGCGCATATCAGATATATCGCGGTCGTGACCGATCTTCCCGAGTATGTTTACTCCTCACATGATAAGGCATATTCCGCTGTCAGCCGGGCTCTTTTAAAGAGAGCTGACAGTTTTGTTTTTCTGACAAAGCAGATGAATGACAGGTACAACAGGGGAAGAAAGCCCTATGTTGTGATAGAGGGCCTTGTAGATAACCGTAAAAGGAAGGAAAGCTTTCATAAGACGGATGATGTGTTCAGAGTGGTATACACGGGCTCGATACACAAAAAATACGGTATAGGAATGCTGGCGGAGGGCTTTGTCAGAGCAGGGCTTTCCGGGGCGGAGCTTCATATCTACGGAAACGGTGATATGAAGGAGGAGCTTGAGAAGCTGTCCGCACAGCATGAAAACATTTATTATCATGGCAGCGTTATCATTGAAGAGGCCGTCAGGGCTCAGGAAAACGCGGCTCTGCTCGTAAATCCCAGGCCTTCGGAGGGAGAATATACAAAGTATTCTTTTCCCTCAAAGACAATGGAGTATATGGTCTCCGGCAGGCCTGTGCTGATGACAGGGCTTGAGGGTATGCCCGTGGAATATCATGAACATGTCTGGCTGCTTGAGGATGAGACCGTAGAAGGTATGGCATCGGCCCTGAAAAGGATTTATGAAAAGGCTCCGTCCGAACTGTCCGAAAAGGGACAGAAGGCCAGAGAGTTTGTACTTAATAACAAAAACAATGCCGCTCAGGCCCAAAGGCTTGTAAGGGAGCTTAATATTTAAGGGGATCATGAAAATCGTATGGCTGGTCAACACAATACTGCCGCAGATCGCCGAAGCAGAAGGAATACAGAGGGCGAACACCGGGGGCTGGACCTATGAGCTGTCCGGGCTTTTGTCTGCGGATTCCGGCCTTGAACTGACCGTCTTATATCCCCGAAAAGAAGGTACTGCAAAGAAGACCGGCGCGGACGAAAAGATCGTTATCGGAAAAGCAGGGAATATCCGGTATGCGGGATTTTCTGAGCCTGCTATCGCGGAGCTTTCCTATAACCGGGAAAGAGAGGAAAGCTTTCGCGGGATATTAAGGGAGATCAGGCCGGATGTGGTTCATATCTGGGGTACGGAATACGGTCATACACTGGAGATGCTGAGGGCCTGCGAGGATCCGAAGACCGCGGTCATATCCCTTCAGGGGATCATATCGGTCATCGGTGAAAGATATACCGCTCTTTTGCCCGAAGATGTCATACACAGGCATACATTGCGGGATCTCATAAGACGTGACAGTATTTACGAACAGCAGCAGAAATTCCTGAAGCGCGGGGAACTCGAACTGGACGCACTGCGGGAAGCGGTAAACGTTATCGGAAGGACTGAGTGGGACCGGGATACGGTAACAAAGATCAATCCCTCCCTGCGATACCATCACTGCAGGGAACTGCTCAGGAAGGAGTTTTATACCGGGGAGAGCTGGGAATATTCCCGATGCAGGAGACATTCAATCTTCATGTCACAGTCCTATTATCCGGTGAAGGGATTTCATATCGCTCTGAGGATACTGCGGGAGCTTAAGAAGACTTTTCCGGACGTGACCCTGACCGCCGCCGGCAAAAGCCTGATCGCGGCAGGCTTCCGCGAAAAGCTTAAGCAGGACTCCTATTCCCGGTATATCTGCGATCGTATCAGGGAATACGGGCTTGAGGAAAATGTACAATTTGCGGGGCCGCTTGATACAGACGGAATGAAGGAGAGATATCTTTCGGCTAATGTATACCTGCAGGCTTCGGTCATGGAGAATTCGTCAAACGCTCTGGGAGAAGCAATGATCCTCGGTGTGCCCTGCGTGGCAAGTAACGTGGGCGGAACCTCCTCGATGCTTCGTGACGGGACGGACGGTTTTCTCTATCCCTTTGACGAGCCGGACAGGGCCGCAGAGCTCATTGCCCGGATCTTTGAGGAGGAGGATAAGGTATCAGATATGTGCTTTAGCGCAAGGGAGACAGCCCGGTCATTATATGACAGAGAGCAGGCTTACTCGGAATATCTGGGAGTGTATCAGAAAACATTATGGAACTGTTTCGGAAATTAAATTATCTGATAGGGAAGAAATTCAGGAAACAGATCCTGGCGCTGGTCATTGTAGTCGTTATAGCTGCAGGGCTGGAGCTGCTGGGGGTTTCCATTCTGATGCCCATTCTTGACCTTGCCCTGGGGGCAAGCAGTCCGGATAAGGTCGGGGCATACCGGATCATTTCCCTTATTACGGGAGTAAAGGATTTTGATAAGGTTTTTTTATTACTTCTGATCGCCACGATCCTTGTCTACTTTGTCAAGAATGCGTTCCTGTCATGGAAGGAGGCTTATGTTGCCAGGGTTTCCATGGAAATGAAACGCTATCTGTCCACCAGGGTCATGGAAACCTTTTTGTATGAGCCCTATGATTATTTTCTGGATAAGAATACCGCGGAGATAATCCGGAATATTAACGGGGATTCCGCCAGTATATACGAGGTCGTCTGGAACATCATAACGATAACGTCGCTTGTGGTCACCTCCCTGGTCATAATGGTCTATCTGGCCGTTACAAACATAGTCCTGACAGGGATAGTTGCGGTTTCTCTTGCGCTGTGCGCTGTGGTCATCCTGTTTGCCGTAAGAAAAAGGACCAGAAGATACGGAGCGGAGAATCTGGATCTGAACGGCAAACTCATACAGTATGTCAAGCAGGCCTTTGAGGGGATCAAGGAGGTCAAAATACTGAATACTGAGCCCTTTTTCCTGGGCGAATACAACCGTACCTTTGAAAGACAGGCAAATATCACGATGAAATACCGTATTGTGAATGCCCTGCCCAAGTATATCATCGAAACGGTCTGTATTACGGGGATCATCGGCTACATGATCCTGGTAAAGGTTACCGGAACGGATTTCAATACCGTGGTTCCCCAGCTGGCGGTATTTGCGGTGGCTGCCTTCAGGCTTCTGCCCTATGTCAACTCGATCTATGTATATTCAAATGCAGTCATGTTCTACAGGGCCGCGGTGGATACGATCTATGACGAGCTGTCCTCGGCACAGGACAACACGCCCCGGATCGAGGAAAAGGTACAACCCATGGTATTTAACCGGTCCATAGAAGTCAAGGATCTGGATTTTGCCTATCAGGCCGACAGGCCGGTGATCGAAGGAGGCTCTCTTTTGATCAGAAAGGGAGAATCGGTTGCCCTGATCGGGCCGTCCGGACAGGGGAAAACCACCATGGCGGATCTTATCCTGGGACTGCTGGTGCCTCAGAACGGCAGCATCCTGGTAGACGGGGAAGACATTTACAAAAACATCAGCGGATGGCACGCTTTGATCGGGTATATCCCTCAGTTTATCTATCTTTCCGACGATACCATAAGGAGGAACGTGGCGTACGGAATTGAGGATTCAAAGATCGAGGACAGCAGGGTCTGGAAGGCTCTTAAGGAGGCTCAGCTGGAGGATTTTGTACAGAGCCTTGAGGAAAAGATCGACACCTGTGTCGGAGAGCGGGGAATGCGGCTTTCCGGAGGTCAGAGACAGAGGATAGGGATAGCAAGGGCTCTTTACAGGGATCCCTCCTTTCTGGTGTTTGATGAGGCCACCTCGGCGCTTGACAACAATACGGAAAAAGAGGTCATGGATGCCATCAACAGTCTGCACGGCACAAAGACAATGCTGATCATAGCCCACAGGCTTTCTACGATAGAGAATTGCGAGCATGTATATGAGGTCGCGGAGAGAAAGGTGACAAAACTGCGTTAATACATGCCCCGGGAGGAGGAAAGTGGAGGATATCCTTGTTTCGATCATCACGGTTTCATTAAACAGCAGCGCTACCATCGAAAGAACCATAAAAAGCGTGACCGGGCAGACATATAAGAATATTGAATACATCATCGTCGACGGGGGCTCAACTGACTCTACGATGCAGATCGTCGAAAGGTATGGGAAAGAGTATGATAATATCAGCTATACCTCCGAGCCTGACAGAGGTATTTATGATGCCATGAATAAGGGGCTTTCAAGGAGCAGGGGCGAGCTGATCGGCATATTGAACAGTGACGACTGGTACGAGAAGGACGCGGTGGAAAGGATACTCGAAGGCTATCGCGAAAATGACAGGAAGCCGGCGGTATATTACGGGTTTATGGGGGTGTATAAGGACGGTCTGGAGAAGTCCTGTCTGTTTTTTCACCATCACTTTCTGCCGGAAAACATGATAAATCATCCTTCCTGCTTTGTCTCAAGGCAGATATACGATAAATACGGCACTTATGATACCGGCTACCGGATCGCGGCGGATTATGATCTGATGTTAAGGCTGTTCTACATCGATGAAGGGCTGTTTTACCCGGTCTATGAGCGGATAGCCAACTTTTCGCTGGGAGGGGCTTCCGCGAGCAGCTCATCCGAAATGGAAGCGGATCTCTTAAGAAAAAAATACGGGCTTATGAGCAGCAGAAAATACACGATGAGAAAGATCGTAAGAACAGTGAAGAAGTGGTTGGGATACTAGGAAAACGGCATGATAGTTCTGAATCGGAAAGAAAAAAACAGGGTTGATATCCTGTTTATGTATGAATCGAAGGTCAGAGAGATAGAGGGCGTCTGCCTGATAGCGGGGGAGCTTGCAAAGAGGGGCTATTGTACAGCCATTCTCGAGACCTGGGAGCCTCTTATTAAGGGACAGAGGAAAAGACCGGAGGCAGAAGTCGTGTTCATTCCCTCCGCGTATACAGACAGGTCTCTCTATGCGCTGTTGAGATTTGTGAAAGGCCCCGCAAAGGTCATAAACCTGCAGTGGGAGCAGATTTACAGCAGAAGGGATCTGACGAATCCCAATTCCCCCTGGAAGATGTCGGGAGATGTCCATAAAGTGACACACATTTCCTGGGGCGATGTTAATTACAACAAGCTTACGGAGTCGGATCACATAGATAAACGCATGGTAAAAAAGGTGGGGCACGTGGGCCTTGATTATCTCAGAAAGGAGCTTCGGGGCTTCTATCTGTCCAGGGAGGAAATATGCAGGGAGTTTGATATTGACGTAAATACAAGGCTCTGTCTGTTCATTTCATCCTTTTCCTTTGTAAACCTGCCCGAGAACATGATCGAGCCGGAGCTGAGAGAGCTGTTTGAGGTGTCCATCAGGAGCCAGAAGGAAATAGTGAGATGGATCGTTTCGGTTCTTGAGAAGCATAAAGAGCTGACCTTTGTATACAGACCCCATCCTTCAGAGGCGGGCAACGCGGAGCTTGCCGCCATAGCCGCAAGAGAGCCCAGGTTTAAGATCATTAAGGACTATTCCGTAAAACAGTGGATCATAGTCAGCGACATTATATATAACTGGTACAGTACCTCGGTGGCGGAGGTGTATTTTGCGGGTAAGAGCTGTTTCTTTTTAAGACCTTACCCCATAGCCCTGCAGTATGAGTGCCTTATCATGGAAGAGCTCACATCCCTTACTTCCTACGAGGAGTTTGAGGGATCCTTAAACGCATCCGGATGTGATTTTCCGGTGCCCGAAGAGGCCATCAGGGAGAACTACTTCTACGATGAAAAATGCCCGGCCTATATCAGGATCGCGGATATATGCGAGGAGCTTTTCAGGGCAAAGAGCGGTTATCTGAAAAAGGAGCTTACCTTAAAGGAGAGGTTTAATAATCTTAAGCTTCTTGTCAAAAACTCCGGGGCCGGAAAGATGATCGAAGGCCTCAGGGGCAGCAGGGAAATGGACCCGAAGGATGCCGAATATCTGAAATATATAACGGAAATGTATAATAACAATATTGTTACGGAGTCAGAGTTTATGTCGA
>DNAD01000310.1 GCA_003484785.1 Lachnospiraceae bacterium | reverse complement strand
ATACGAACAGGCCTTACCGTATCCATAGAAGGGTCCATTCTTTTTGTATGCCGATACGATAAGGCCGCTGTTTTTGTTTTATCTGTTTCGAGCTGACTGCATCGGGCTTATAAGCATGGAAGCCCTCTGCAGATCCCCCGAATTATACTATAGATACTCTGTCAAATCTTACTTCAACGATATGTCCCTCATCATCCTCCATAAAATCTTCCATGTATCTTGAATCTTCAAAAAGTGCCCTGATCTTTTCCATCTGATATATCGGAGAAAGATATTTTCCTCCCTGGGAGACCAGGGCGCCCTTGTTAATAAAAGATAACACACAATCGTAAAAAACTTGTTCCATATAAGCCCCCTGTTGCGCCTCTGCCATACCGGACCAGAAGGAGCGTAAAGCTGTTAATGATCTTTTCGTGATACAATATAGTGGTATGCGCAAAGGCAGAAAACTTCAAATAAGGTTACTATACGGAAACAGATAAAACACAGAGACTTCTCCACGGCAGCTAAAACAATTTTGTGGAATTCCTTTCATCTGAACTGACGATTGGACGGACGCATTATACGTCCTGAGAAACCCGGCAGGAAACCGGAAATTAATATAGATTATAAAGAACTATCCGGGGTGAAACCGAAAACAGAACCTTATAAAAGATCCTCTTTAAAAGAGGCGAACGTGATCCAAAGGATCATACTGAAGCTGAACGATTTAAAAAACATTCCTCCCTTCTGCTGCAGATTGAGCAGAAGTCTCATGGCGGTACTATAACACGAGACTTTTGAAAAATGCAAGAGGAAATTTGTATAAATTTGTATTTATTTTCATACAATGTGCGACAGTTCATCCTTCGGTGGACTGTTACTGCGTTACTATCACAGCCCAAAAGGCTGTGAATAGTAACACTGCCGGTCGCGTAACCGATCCTTCGCTCTTTAAATACTCAGGAATTTAGTTTATACTGTATGTTAAGAAGAATGCAGGCTTTTGACAGGGAGGTGATATTATGCCGTTTTCAGCCGGTTTCATGGTTCCTCATCCGCCTCTGGCGGTCCACGAGGTAGGACGGGGAGATGAGATGAAGATACAGGCAACTCTCGATGCCTTTGACACGGTGGCGGAAAGGATCGCAGAGCTTAAGCCGGATACTATTGTTCTGACCTCGCCTCACAGCGTCATGTATACAGATTATTTCCACGTTTCGCCGGGGGCCGGCGCCAAAGGCAGCTTTTCGGGCTTCGGTGCCGCAGAGGTAAGCTTTGACGTAAAATATGACGGTGAATTCTCGCTCGTTTTGAGCAAGTGGGCAGATAAGCTGGGATTTCCCGCGGGAACCTTCGGGGAGCGGGATAAGAAGCTGGATCACGGAACCATGGTCCCTCTTTATTTCATAAACAAGCGATATACGGACTATAAGCTTGTAAGGATAGGGCTCTCGGGGCTCTCTCTTTCGATGCATTATAATTTCGGGAGGTTCTTAAGAAGCGTTGCCGACCGTCTGGGAAGAAGAGCGGTCTTCATAGCCAGCGGGGATCTGGCCCACTGCCAGAAGGAGGACGGGCCTTACGGTTACAAAAAGGAGGGGCCGGAATATGATAAAAGGCTGATGGAGGTCATGGAAAGAGGGGCCTTTAAGGAGCTTCTCGATTTTGACGAGGACTTTCTTCACAAGGCCGAGGAATGCGGCCACCGCTCCTTTGCCATAATGGCCGGGGCTTTTGACAATGTCTCGATAAAGCCTGAGATCCTTTCCCATGAAGCGACCTTCGGCGTTGGCTACGGGATCGGGATATTTACGCCGAAGGCAGCGGACCTGGGAAAAGCGGAGATAGAGGCTGCAAAAAAAAGTAATGACCCTCTGGTGAACCTTGCCAGGGAAACCATCAATGAATATATTTCAAAGGGCACAAAGCCCAGGGCACAGGCGGACAGCGACGAGCTTAAGAGGAGGGCCGGAGCCTTTGTATCGATCCATGAATTCGGCATGCTCAGGGGCTGTATAGGCACGATCAGCGCCGTTTATGAAAACCTGGCCAGGGAGATCATAGAAAATGCCGTATCGGCGTCCACGAAGGACCCGCGATTTTCCCCTGTAACGGAGGATGAGCTTTCGGAGCTTGAGATAAATGTGGACGTTCTGTCGGAGGCGGAGCCCATTGCTTCCGAGGCGGAGCTTGACGTAAAGCGCTATGGCGTTATCGTTGAGAACGGATACAGAAGAGGTTTGCTGCTGCCGGATCTGGAGGGAGTTGATACCGTAGCCGAGCAGGTGAGCATAGCCCGCAGGAAGGCAGGCATATCCCCGGGAGAGCCTGTAAAGCTTTTCAGATTTGAGGTCGTTCGCCATGTATGAGCATGAAGAAGGCCTCGGACAGGGTACCGGGGAACGAAAAGCCCTGCCGGGGGAGAATGAAATGAGCGGTATTGCAGTCTGCGGGGTCTGTTTCAGGCACTGCCGCATACCGGAAGGAATGAAGGGCTTCTGCGGGGTTAGAAAGAATACGAAAGGCCTGATAAAGCCCGTTAACTACGGCATTGTCACCGGGCTTGCCCTTGACCCCATCGAGAAAAAGCCTCTGAGAAGGTTCTGTCCCGGAAGCCGTATCCTGTCGGTGGGAAGCTTCGGCTGTAATCTTAAATGCCCCTTCTGCCAGAATCATGAGATATCCCAGAGCGGGGAGGAGATCATACAAAGGTCGGAAAGGGTGATGCCCGATGAGCTTGTTGAAATGGCGCTTTCCGCCACGGGAAAGGGAAATGTCGGGATCGCCTTTACCTATAACGAGCCTCTGATATGTTATGAATATGTAAGGGATGCGGCAAAGCTTGCGCATGAAAAAGGGTTAAAGACGGTTATTGTGACCAACGGAAGCGTTTCGTTAAGCGTGCTTGAGGAGGTGCTGCCATTTACGGATGCCATGAACATCGACCTGAAGGGCTTTACTCAAGAAGCCTACAGAGCGCTTTCGGGGGATCTTACCCAGACAAAGGAGTTTATTATGAGGGCTGCGCAGGACTGCCATGTTGAGCTTACCTCCCTGATAGTGCCCACGATGAACGATTCCCCGGAGGAAATGGATAAGGAGGCGGCCTGGATAGCGGGCATCTCACCGGATATCCCTTTGCACATTACCCGTTATTTCCCGATGTACAGGATGACCTCGGAGCCTCCGACGGATATTGCTCTCCTTTACAGGCTCAGGGATATCGCATCGAACTGTCTTCACCATGTTTATGTGGGAAATGTATGAGGTATGTTTCGCACGATCCCCCAGATAATAAGCAATACAACATATATCGTAAGAAGAACCTCGTTGGATTTGGGGTTCTTCTTTCCGTTTAAAAGGCGTATTTGAGCAAATATAAGCTCTGCGGCAATGAAGGGAAGGGTCACAAATACGAAGGGATTTGCATTGTAAGCCCCCTGAATATCAAAGCGCAGGAGGCTGGTGCATAATGTGGTTATCCCGCAGCCCGGGCATTTAAAGCCGGTCACCCTGTGAAACAGGCAGGGTATGCCGAAGCCCAGCCGTTTTACGATCAGGATATAAATAAAAGCTGCCGACATTAACAGAAATGCCGGCAGCAGCGCTTTTAACCTGTTTTTAAAAGAGTCTTTATGCTCCATATTTGTTAACGGTATCCTGCATAAGAGCAAGAGAAATGATGCTGAGCCCGAATATGCCGAGGATCAGGAAAAGAATGGCATCACCGCTTGTGGTCAGGCCGTTATTTTCCTTTATGGCCGTAGTCTCCTCGCCCTTTTTATAGAGCCAGTACCAGGTATAGATATTGCAGGTAACAAGACTGAGAATGACGACCATTGCTCCGCTTGTCTGGCTCTGTTCGCCCGCCGTCCAGCTTACCTCATCGTTCAGGCAGTAAATCCAGTATAACGTGTAGATCCCGCAGGTGATAAAGCTCAGGATGATGCACATGGGAATGCTTCTTTCCTTTATCGGACCGCCCGCCACTACCGTTCCTTTGGAAGCGGATGACGAGGAACCGGCTGAATAATCGTTGTCTTTGCCATAGTCTGCGCCGGCTGAAGAAAGATCATCATCAGTGTATCTGTCATCCTGAGCGGGAGCCTGCTCTATCGCCGCGCCGCAGCTTTCACAGAATTTTGCGCCTTCTTTTAATTCGGCGCCGCATTTAGGACAGTTCATAATCCTTTCCCCCCTTCTTGATAATCGGTTGTTTATACCCGGTCATGCTCCGAAAGAGCTGTTACTGTTCACAGCCTTTCGGGATGTGACAGCAACGGGTTGTACGCCCGGATATTACTCCTAAAGTATACACAATTCCTTTTTGGTTGTAAATGCAATATTCATTAATGTTTTTCGAAAAGAGTTTTGACGTTTATTGTATAATAACGTATACTCAGTAAAGAAAAGATCATGATTCGGAGAATAAGATGCTCAGGATAATAGTTGCGCTTATATTTGTGGTATGTATTCTGTTGGTCTCGGTGCCCATATGGCTGATATATGAAGTAGTCGGGCTGTTTTCGGCCGAGGCAAAGGAGATGGCTTCCCTTGCCCTTCTGCGGTTCGCTTTTAAGGTGATAGTTCTGATAGCGGGAACGAAGGTGACCTTTATCGGGGAGGAGAATATCCCGAAGGATAAGGCTGTCCTTTTTGTGGGCAACCATCGAAGCTACTTTGATATAATCATCCAGGGAACCCGCTTCACCCGCCCGACTGCCTTTATTGCGAAAAAGGAGTTCGGAAAGGTGCCCATCTTCGGGCTGTGGATGAAGAACATACACTGTCTCCTTCTTGACAGGAATGACCTTAAGCAGGGCCTTAAGACCATTCTTCAGGCGATAGAGTACATAAAGGAAGGCCGGTCAGTATTCGTATACCCGGAGGGAACCAGAAACCGCACCGATGAGCTTCTGCTGCCCTTTAAGGAGGGAAGCATGAAGATCGCCACCAAAACCGGCTGTCCCATTATCCCCATCGCGATCTCGGGCTCCAGGGCAGTGTTTGAGGATCAGTTCCCGAGGCTTAAAAAAGCATCGGT
>DNAD01000092.1 GCA_003484785.1 Lachnospiraceae bacterium | reverse complement strand
TCACACAGGCCCTTTGCCAGAACCTCCTCCGTCTCCGAGTCGATCAGCTGATACTTTAATGAGGAGCTTCCACAGTTTATTATCAGTACCTTCATCTTGAAATACCTTCCTTTCTTTGTTTCTGAATCCCCCGTATATCTTAGAACCATTCATGCATAAAATCAAGTAGTGAGGNNGATTTTTATAGAAGATTTTTCAACCCTGTTTGAGCTCGCGAACTATATTTACTTGATAACTATAAAGCGAGTTGTTGAAAAATCTTCTGCTTATAAAAATCGCTTTGAGTTTAGTGAGTTGTAGCCGCGAAGAGACGGACTTCTTTATAATCGGCATATCCCTCACCACTTTAAAAAGATATTAAGCGATCGCCCGCTGCCTCACTGCGTGTTTTCGGCGGATTCCTCCGCCTTATCCGCCTCGATCCCCTGCTCGGCCTCCTCCGAGGTCATCGGAACATAATCGGGATCAAAGAGGCTGCTGTATACTGCGACATGATCGTAGATGCATCTCCAGGCGCTGGAGGAGCCCGCGATCACGCATATATGTTCACGTCCTGAAGGATCCGTGGCAAGGCTTACCGCGCAGTTGCCCGATTCGTTCACAAAGCCCGTCTTTCCGCCCAGAACCGTAAAGCCTTTCTCCTTGTCCTCTATCCTTCTTAAGAACCAGTTGGAGAGCTCTATCCCCTCCGGGTGCTCGGGAGTAGAGCTTGTGGTATATTTCTTGGTGGACAGCACCTGCCTGCAGAGCTCATTATCCATGGCAGCCCACATGATCATGGCCATGTCATAGCAGGTACTGTAATGATCCTCGTCAAAGAGACCTACGCAGTTGGTAAAGTGGGTGGTTTCCGAAAGCCCCAGCTCTTCCAGCTTCCGGTTCATCAAAACCACAAAATCCTCCTGGGACCCGGCGACATAGCAGGCTAACCCTACCGCGGCATCGCCTCCCGAAGGAAGGATGGTGCCGTACAGCAGATCCTCGACAGTCACGGTCTCGTTCTCAAGAAAGCCCGCAGTGCTGCAGTCATGGACAAAGGCATAATTTGTTATATCAAAGACCATCTGGAAGGGAGAGCTCAGCTCGCTTTTTTCAATATGCTCAACCGCCACCAACAGGGTCAGAACCTTCGTCATGGAGGCGGGGTTCATCCTCGCCCTGTATCCGCGCCCGGCAAGGACAGCCTCTTCGGAGGTATCCACAAGGATCCCGTACTGCCCTATTACCTCCGCTCCGAGGCCCTTTATATCCTCCTCCGAGGCGGAATATATCCGTGTTTCCTGTTCCGGTTCGGACTCCGGCTCAGGCTCCGGGTCATCTATCTGAAGCTCCAGGGGTTTTTCTATCGAGGTAAAGGCCTTTTCCTTTTGTGCGGCCCCGTTGTCCATTACCATGCCCACCAGCTTTACTATGGTAAAGATGATACCCGTAATTATAAGCGCAACAAAAAGAACCAGCCCCGCAAACATAAGCCTTATCTTAAGGAGCCGCTTCTTTCTTCTTTTCTGCCTGAGGACAGCTCTGTATGCTTCTCTTTTCCGTCTTTCGATATCTTCGGGATCGAGACGGTTCCAGGGGTACGATCCTACAGAATTATCCATAAACATCTCCAATGTTTATAGTCTATTTGAATATCCGCTAAAAAACAATGTATAGTTTGTGAATTTTTTATGTTACCCGTTGCGGGAACTATTATTCTCTTGAATCCTTACAGGTTTTTATGTATCATAAGTATTATGACGACAAAGGCAAAACGCGGGCTTCCGGAGGATACCCTGAAAGCTCTTGCGGTAAAGATACCATTAAAAGAATCTCTGTTCGGCGAGGCTTCCTTTTACAGAAAGGTAGCCTTTGTTGTCGTGCCGATGATAATACAGAACACCCTTTCCAATGTCGTCGGGCTTTTGGATAACGTAATGGTGGGACAGGTCGGCACCCTCCCCATGTCAGCCGTGGCCGTAGTCAATCAGCTTATATTCATTTACTATCTCTGTGTCTGGGGCGGCATGGCCGGAGTAGGGATCTATTCGACCCAGTACTTCGGAAAGGGCGATTATGACGGAGTGCGCTACGCGACGCGCTTCAAGCTTATTCTCGGTGCCATCATTACCGCGGCAACGATCGTTATCTTTCTTGTATTTCCCACTCAGCTGATCGGGGCTTACATCGCAGAGTCCACCTCTGCCGCAGACAGCGCCGAGACCATGCGCTACGCCGTACAGTACCTTGACATTATGCTCATCGGCCTTATTCCCTTTGCCGTTACACAGTGCTATGCGGGTACTCTCAGGGAATCGGGACAGACCTCCCTTCCCATGAAGGCAGGGATGACGGCCATGGTGGTAAACTTCATCTTTAACGCGCTATTGATCTTCGGTCTTTTTGGCTTCCCAAAGCTTGGGGTCGCCGGGGCGGCCATTGCCACAGTCATCTCCCGGTTCGTTGAGATGTTCATAGTGGTATTGGTGTCCCATTTCGGAAAGAATAAGGAAAAGACGGGGATGAGCTATCCGTTTTTTGAAGGGCTTTATAAAGGCTTTACCGTGCCCGCTTATCTGGTCCCTTCTTTTATCGCAAAAACGCTTCCGCTTTTGCTCGGGGAATTTACCTGGAGCCTGGGGCAGGCCGCTCTTTTACAATGCTATTCGGTAAGAGGGCTCGAGGTTGTTGCCGCCATGAATATCTGCAGCACCATATCCCAGATCTTTAATGAGGTCTTTTTGTCCTTAGGTAATGCCACGGCTATCCTTATCGGGCAGGAGCTTGGAGCTAACCGGCTTGTGGATGCCAGAAGGACAAGCTCGCGAATGATGGCCCTAAGCGTGACAAGCTGCTTTGTGATGGGGTTTTTCCTGTTTCTGTGCGCGCCCGTCATCCCCGGGATCTATAATACCGAGCCTTCCGTTAGAGAGCTTGCCACCTCCTTTATCAGGGTAGTGAGCATAACCATGTTCTGCAACGCCATTGCCAACGTTTCCTACTTTACCTTAAGGGCGGGAGGAAAAACAGTCATAACCTTCCTCTTTGATGCCGGCGCGACCTGGCTGCTATCGGTTCCCCTTGCCTTTTTTCTTACAAGGTATACGGCTCTTTCCACCGTGCTCATCTTCTTCATCGTATGCTCCGCCGAGCTCCTCAAGGGCTTCATCGGCATAGGGCTTGTAAAACGGGGAAGCTGGGTGCTGAAGATCGTATAGACCGGTCATTTCCTCACCCCGTCGTTCTCCTCTCCGGTCGGCTTAGGAACTGTTGAAAAATAACTTATACACCTTTGCTTGTCTTTTTGCCCGATAGTACTGACGAAAAATCGCCGGCGTAGCCCGCTACGCCTAAGATTTTTCATCAGCACTCTCGAACAAAAATCCTACGCAAATGTGCATGTTATTTTGCAACAGTTCC
>DNAD01000090.1:6490-6770 GCA_003484785.1 Lachnospiraceae bacterium | reverse complement strand
AAACCGCCATCCTGAGAAATCCCCTGTTATACCCCCTGACGATAAAAATAACAAATAAAGAAATGACTGCGACCTGCAGCCAGTTCAACCCCCCCATATTATTCATGCTCCCCTGACAAAATCCCTTCCTGCCGTATCACTTCAGCTGTATCTTATCCATCCTGCTGCCGGATACCAGAAGATATTTTAAGCTGCTGGAGGTCGGAACCACCTCAATGACCGGTGTCTCAAAAGCCCCCTTGAACTTCTCCATTCCCGACATATTGCAGATCATGCAGTC
>DNAD01000090.1:2899-6385 GCA_003484785.1 Lachnospiraceae bacterium | reverse complement strand
TTGGATAACACAAGCTCCCCCGAGGTATTGTATACATCCAGCCTGTAAGCCGCCTCGCTGGTTCCCTCTACGTATACAAGGCCTATATACTGCTGGTTATGAAAGACGCTTTTGATATTCTCGGTGATGTCCATCTCAAAAACGCTCTCCGGCTTTTGATTGCCCCTGAAAATGGTGAATTTATTGTCCCCGATGGCAAAAGCCGAACGGTCATTCATAAATTCAACATAGGACATTACCGTATCCTTATAATTATACCCGCTGACAAGATTATCGATCTCATTCTGGCCTACATTGCCGAAATTATAAAAAGCAACAGAGGATATCATATCCCCTGTTTCTATCTTCAGATAAGATACCGCCAGTATCAATCCGCTGTCGGAAAGGGCTATGCTTATCGGATATCCGCTCTTGGCCATTGTAGTCCTGTCACTGGCTATGACCTCCCCTTCCTTATTATATATTTTGATCCAGGTGACCTCATTCTCCTCAAGTATCACGGCAACCATGCCGTTGCCCGAGACTTTGAAGTTCTGTATCGGAAGAGTGGTGTCGATCTCGCCCTGAAGGCCCTTACTGTTCAGCAGATATATCCTGGTGCCTTTATAGTCCCCGATTCCCACATAGTCGTTGCAGATATCCACCATCGGACTCTGCATCTCATAGGTCTGATTCCAGAGCATATCGTCCTGCATATTGAAGGCCGAGGCACCGTCGGTACTGTATCTTAATATATTATTATTGAATTCCCTGTAATTTGCCGCAGTGACTTCAGGATACTTCCTGGTCTCGATCACATTATAGCCTGTATATATCATCTTCTGGAAATTGATATATACAGCGATCGCTATCGCGCCTATCACCAGCGCTGACGCAAGAACACGATAAAATATGACTCTGCGGTGCCTGGCGATCTTTTTCTTATAATCATCGGACTCGGAAAGAGCTTCTTTTGCCGCGCCTTCCTGTTCTGCCTCCTCGTAGTCGTCCTTGAAGGTATTTCCGTTTTTATCCTTGAATTCGTATATCTCCGCCAAAAAACAAACCCCTTTATACTCCCGTTATCAAAATGCTGATATTCCCGTTCACAGCATATTTCCCGTAATCGCAGGGAACGATCAGTGAATCCCCCTCTTTCACCTTTGTTCCGTCGATGTCCCCGGCTCCCTCTATAACGCTTACTATCTCAAATGGCCTCTCCTGAACAAACTCTCTGCTGTTTTCTATGACATATTTGTCTACAGTATAATATTCGCAGGACACAAGCCTTTCCGGACGCCCTCCGGTATTTCTGTCGGCATCCCTGTGAGGAACATTTATTACATCAATGCTCTTCTCGATATGCAGAGGCCTGGGAACCGGCGGATCCGACTGTACCCGGTCATAATCATAAAGCCTGTAGGTTATATCGGAATTCTGCTGGATCTCCATTATGACCGTATGGTTCTTTATGGCGTGAACCGTGCCGGGAACTATCTGGAAGAAGTCGCCTTTTTTTACGGGAAATTCCCTCAGCAGCTCCTTCCATCTCCCGTTATAAATCATATCCTTAAGCTCATCCTTTGTTTTGGCATTATGCCCCACTATTATGGTTCCTCCGGGCTTTGCGTCGATCACGTACCAGCATTCGGTCTTACCGAAGGAACCGTTCTCATGAACTCTTGCATACTCGTTGTCGGGATGAACCTGAATGCTCAGATCGTCCCTTGAATCGATCTTTTTTACAAGAAGAGGAAATTTGTCTCCGGGAAGGTTTCCGAAAAGCTCCCTGTGCTCATCCCAGAGCTCTGAAAGATGCCTGCCCTTAAAGACTCCGCTTTTTACCACGTCATCGCCGTGGGGATGTGCCGAAACCGTCCAGTATTCATTGCCCCATATATAGTTTTTTATTGTAGGCTCAAAAAGCAGTAATTCTCTCATTTTCCATTCCCGTAAAAGATTTATTTGCCGTTCTTTGCCTGAAGCGCCTTATCACTGGGCTTTACCAGTACGATGCAGAGCACCAGGGCTATGATGTAAAGAGCCAGCGTTGCATAGAGCACGTTCTGATAGCCGGTGGGATTTACTCTGTTGCCGGCAACCTCGATCCATTCACCCGAATGATTTACTATCGCGGTAGCCATCTGATTGCCGGTAAGGCCGGCAAAGGCCCAGGCCGAAAGAGTAATTCCGTGGATCGCGCTTATGCTGCCCATGCCATAGTGATCCGACAGCAGGGTCGGCACATTGGAGAAGCCTCCGCCGTAGCCTGCGTTGACCACGAAGATAAGCCCGAGCACCAAAGCTATAAGTAAAGCATTCCCGGTTCCGTTCTCAATACCCCGGGTAAGGATCACCAGACCCGTAAAGGCTATGGAAAGGATGAATATGAGCTTGTAGATGGTGTTTCTGTCCTTGAGCATATCCGCCCAGGCCGAGAAGCCGAGACGGCCGCCTGCGTTAAAGATCGCCGAGATAGAAGAGATAATACCTACCGAAGCCGCAAGGCCGATACATTTTACGATAGCCTTTTCCTGAGAGATCAGAGCCAGGCCGCAGGTTATATTGATATAGAACATTACCCAGATCCCGATATAATTCGTGATAGGCTTTGTCCTCAACACCTCCATGATGGTTGGTTTCTTCTCATCGCCTGTGGGCTCATGCCATCCATCGGGCTTCTTAAGAAGGAGATGTCCAACGTACATCATCACAAAATATACACAGCCCAGGATCCAGAACATCTTGTATACACCGCTGCCGTCCTCGTATTTTTCAAGTATATTCGTCATGATGGGGCTGGCGATGGCCTTTGCCGCGCCGAAGCCTGCCACCGCAAGACCGGTTGCAAGACCCTTCTTATCCTGGAACCAGAGCATCAGGGTCTTTACAGGTGAAAGATAGCCGGTTCCGAGGCCTATGCCCATTATGAAACCGTAGCTTAAATATATTCCAACCAGAGCCAGGATGCTGTGCTGATGCTTTCCGCCGTAGTAGATGAAGAACCCTGTCAGCAGCATTCCCGCTGTAAAGCAGATAGTCGCTATGAGAGAGGATTTATGTATATCCTTTTCCACAACGTTTCCGAGGAAGGCTGCGCTCATTCCCAGGAAAAAGATCGCGAAAGAAAAGGCCCACTCCGTTGCCCCCTTTGAAAACCCGATATAGTCCGCTATCTCCTGACTGAATACCGACCAACAGTACACCGTACCGATACTGCAATGCAGCAGAAGCGCCGGGATAGCGGCACGAAACCACTTATTCGACCTCCATCCTCCCTGCTCCTTTACATTTTCTGCCATTTTGATATACCTCCGCTTTTTCTGTTTTTGCCGTATTGCCCGGGATCACCTTTACCGCTTCGTTTGCTGTGATAACTGATCCGTGCCTGAAGCAACCCGCGTTTTTCCTGTTCCCCATTATAATGGAAATAAAATCCATATGCAATATTCAATGCTCAAGTGTTACTCATCTAAAGTTTGTGTTACTATTCACAGCCTGTTAGGC
>DNAD01000090.1:0-2746 GCA_003484785.1 Lachnospiraceae bacterium | reverse complement strand
GATTCGGCTGTGAATAGTAACAAGTTTGTGAACAATAGCGCTTTAAATATGGTATACTATGGGTTAAGGGTCTTATCAACATTAATACTAAGAAAGAAAGGAACTGATTATGGACAATTTGGAATTGAAAAAAACCGCCAATGAGATCCGTAAGGGTATTATAACCGCTGTACATGCCGCCAAGGCAGGACATCCCGGCGGATCCCTTTCCTGTGCGGATATCATGACTTACCTTTATTTTGAGGAGATGAACATCGATCCGAAGGATCCGAAAAAGGAGGATCGTGACCGCTTTGTATTATCAAAGGGACACTGCGCTCCTGCTCTTTATTCAGCTCTCGCCCAGAGAGGCTATTTCCCCGTAGAGGAGCTTACCACCTTAAGAAAACTGGGCTCTCGTCTTCAGGGCCATCCCTGCATGCAGCATACCCCCGGCGTGGATATGTCAAGCGGCTCACTGGGGCAGGGTGTTTCAGTGGCTACGGGTATGGCTCTCTCCGCTAAAATGTCAAACTATCCTTTCCGTGTATATACCATGCTCGGCGATGGAGAGCTCGCCGAGGGCCAGGTCTGGGAGGCCGCCATGTTCGCGGGCTTTAAGAAGCTGGACAACCTTGTATACATAATTGACAACAACGGGCTGCAGATCGACGGACCTATCACCGAGGTATGTGATTCCAATCCAATAGATAAGAAATTCGAAGCCTTCAATTTCCACGTAATAAAGATAAACGCCCACGACTTTGACGAGATCAGGGCTGCCTTTAAGGAAGCAAGAGAGACCAAAGGAATGCCTACCGCCATCATCGCAAAGAGCATCAAGGGCAAGGACGTATCCTTCATGGAAAACAGCGTAGCATGGCACGGCGTGGCTCCCAATGACGAAGAGTATGCTGTCGCAATGGCAGATCTTGAGAAAGTAGGTGAAGCATTATGTCAGAAGTAAAGAAAATAGCAACCAGAGTCAGCTACGGCAACGCGCTCGTAGAGCTGGGCAAGGATCATGAGGATCTTGTAGTACTGACGGCGGATCTTGCTGCCGCTACCAAAACAGGCGTTTTCCAGAAGGCTTTCCCCGACAGGCATATCAACTGCGGTATCGCGGAATGCAACATGACTGACATAGCTGCAGGGCTTTCCCTTACCGGAAAGGTTCCCTTCTGCAGCTCCTTTGCAATGTTTTCCGCGGGCCGTGCCTTCGAGCAGGTAAGAAACTCCATTGGCTATCCTCATCTTAACGTAAAGATCGGGGCAACCCACGCAGGCATTTCCGTCGGCGAGGACGGTGCCTCCCATCAGTGCAACGAGGATATCGCTCTCATGAGGACAATTCCCGGAATGACCATCATCTCCCCGGCTGACGATGTTGAAGCAAGAGCGGCGGTCAAGGCAGCTTACGAATACGTAGGCCCCGTTTATCTGCGCTTCGGCCGCGCGGGCGTTCCCGTTTTCAATGATGAGGCAACCTATAAGTTTGAAATGGGCAAGGGCATCGTTCTTCGGGAAGGCAAGGATGTCACCATAGTTGCCACCGGCCTTACCGTTCCGGAATCAATGGAAGCGGCAAAGCTTCTTGAAAAGGACGGGATCGACGCCGAGGTCATCAATATCCATACCATAAAGCCTCTTGACGAGGATCTTATCTTAGCTTCGGCAAAGAAGACCGGCAAGGTGGTCACCGCTGAGGAACACTCCGTTATCGGCGGTCTCGGAAGCGCTGTCTGTGATGTTCTCTGCGCAAAGCAGCCTACCCTTGTAAAGAAGATCGGCATGCAGGACGTCTTCGGTGAATCCGGCTCGGCCTCTGCTCTTATCCATAAATACCAGCTTGATGCCGAGGGCATCTACAATCAGGTAAAGGAGTTCTTGAAATGAATAAGGTTACATATGATTACAGCAAGGCCGCTCCCTTCATAAGCGAAGGTGAGATAGAGCTTATGGAAAAGCTGGTTTCCGACGCTAAGGAAACTCTCGTGAGTAAGAGCGGCGCGGGAAATGATTTTCTCGGATGGATAGATCTTCCGGTCAATTATGATAAGGAAGAATTCGACCGCATCTTAAAAGCAGCCGAAAAGATTAAAAATGACTCCGAGGTATTGATCGTTATCGGGATCGGAGGCTCCTATCTGGGGGCAAGAGCCGCTGTAGAGCTTTTGGGGCACAGCTTCTCCAATTGTGTTTCCAAAGAAACAAGAAAGGCTCCGGAGATCTATTTTGCGGGAAACAGCATCAGCAGCACCTATCTTAAGCATCTTATGGATGTGGTAGGCGACAGGGATTTCTCCATCAACATGATCTCCAAGTCAGGAACCACCACAGAGCCCGCCATAGCCTTCCGTGTGTTTAAGGAAAAGCTTGAGAAGAAATACGGAAAGAAAGAGGCCGCGGGGAGGATCTATGCCACTACCGACAAGGCAAGAGGCTCTCTTAAGAATCTCGCAAACGAAGAGGGCTATGAGAGTTTCGTGGTGCCCGATGATGTGGGCGGCCGCTTCTCGGTGCTTACCGCGGTAGGATTGCTTCCCATAGCGGTAAGCGGCGCGGATATCACAAAATTGATGGAAGGCGCTGCCTCGGCAAGAGAGAACTGCTTAAATGCCGGTTTTAAGGATAACGATTCCCTTAAATATGCGGCAATCAGGAATATCCTCTTAAGAAAAGGCAAACAGATAGAGATAATGGCCAATTACGAGCCCGCGGTTCATTATATTTCCGAATGGTGGAAGCAGCTCTACGGAGAGAGCGA
>DNAD01000336.1:8251-10513 GCA_003484785.1 Lachnospiraceae bacterium | reverse complement strand
AATATGACCATACGAAACAGGATCGCATGGAGCAATACCCGCATACTTACGGTCATTGCCGGGGCAATACTGCTTGCAGCCCTGATCGGAATGCTTTTTATAAGGGATACGGCGATCGATACGGATATAACGTCAAAGACCACAAATGTGGGCCTTGTGCTGCCGAACACAAGGGAGGATGCCAATTACTGTCAGACGCATTATGATTCCCTGATGAATCTGAAGGATGAGCTGAATCTGGAGATCTTCTGCAGGGAGAAGATCATGGAGAACGAAGCCTGTTTTGACGCGATGAAGGAGCTGATCGAAGAAGACCGCTGCAGCATCATCATAGCTCCATCCTTCGGTTACGCGCCGTATGTGAAGGAAATGGCGGTCCTCTATCCGGATATCTGCTTTATCCAGCCAATGGGAACCGGGGCCCTGCCAAATATGACTACCTGTTCGGGAAGGATGTATCAGGCCAGATATCTCTCGGGGATCGTTGCGGGAATGCACAGCAGGACGGCCGAGATCGGATATGTGGCGGCTTTTGCGATACCGGAGGTGGTAGGGCAGATAAATGCCTTTACCCTGGGAGTAAGGAGCGTTGCGGCTGACGCGGCAGTCCATGTGATCTACTGTAATTCCTGGGTGGATGATGCTGAAGCGGAAAAAGCAAGCAAAGCACTGCTTGATATGTATCCCGAAGTGGATATGCTTACCATGCATACGAATTCCCTGATGCCGAATCGTGTCGCTAAGGACAGGGGCATAAGCTCCATCGGGTTTAACCGGGACAATGCAGAGCTTTTCCCCGGAAGCTGGCTGACCGCCTGTGTATGGAACTGGGAGGATTATTACAGGCAGAAGATAACGAGCAGCCTGCAGGGTAAATTTTACGGAAGGCATGAGTGGGTCGACATGGAGGACGGTATCATAAAGCTGTCGGAGCTGACCGAAGAATGCGTTCCCGGGACGAAAGAGAGGGTGGATGAGGCAGCAGGACGTTTTAAAAACCGGAGCTTCGATGTCTTTTACGGCCCTGTCTTCGATAATACAGGGAGGCTGAGGGTTCCGGAGAAAGAATCAATGTCGGATGAAATGCTTAACAGTATTGACTGGTATGTGGAGGGCGTGACTGTTGAAGAATAAAGAGCTTCGTACAAGGATCCTCTTCCTTCTGGCAGGGGTCCTTGTAGTGGCCGGGATCGTACTGATGATCATCAATTTCAGTCCCGACAGGATTAACCGGGTCGTTTCGGTGGGAGCCGTGTTTATAGGTGAAGCTGATGATAACGGATGGAATGAGAGTCATTATAAGGGGATCAGAAAGGCCTGTGAGGAAAACGGGTGCATTATGTATTCCAGGATGGGCGTTGCGGAACAGGAGGAGGAGCTGAAGGGCGCGGTATCCGTTCTGGTAAGCCAGGGATGCTCCTGTATCTTTCTTACGAGCTACGGATACGGAGAGTATCTGAATTCTATTGCACAAGAGTATCCGAAGGTTGCCTTTTATTGTATTTCGGGAGAGGGGGATCGGTCAAACTGTACCTCCTATTTTGCCAGGATGTATCAGGTAAGGTATCTGGCAGGCATCGTTGCGGGAAAGGCGACAGAGAGCGGTATCCTTGGATATGTGACGGCAATGCCGATCCCGGAAACGATCCGCTCTGTCAATGCTTATGCGCTTGGGGCACGAAAGGCCAATCCTTCGGCAAGGGTCATTGTTGTATATACGGGAAGCTGGGATGACAAGGCTTCGGAAGAGGAGGCGGTAATGTCTCTTAAGGAAGCCGGCGCGGATGTCATAACCTATCATGAGGACAGGCCTTATGCCATTGACCTGGCGGATGAGATGGGGATGCTTACCACGGGATATGATTATGTCAGCAAACAGTATTCCAACCGGTTTTTGACGGGCGCTGTTATCAACTGGGATATACTGTATACAAAGGTTTTGCGCGATTATCTGAGCGGAAGGGCCAATTTTTCAAAGGGCTACTGGCTGGGGCTTTCCGATGGCGCGGTTTCCCTGTATCCGTATTCCGATATGGTTTCGGAAGAAACAAGAGAACTGGTCACCTCCGAAGAGGAGAGGATAATGACTACGTTAGATGTGTTTTCCGGAAGGATCCTTGATAATACCGGGGTTGAAAGGTGCAGTGAAAATGAAAGGATCAGTGATGACGAGCTGTTTAACCATATTGACTGGTATGTGGAAGGTGTAGAGGTATATGAATAATAAAAATTTTCCGGAAAGATACCGTACCCTGTTCGTGC
>DNAD01000336.1:5488-8132 GCA_003484785.1 Lachnospiraceae bacterium | reverse complement strand
GATTCCTATACAGAAAAACAGACCGGTAAACAGGCGAAGGCGTACGCGCTTCTGATGGAGGAAAAGCTGGATACCGAGATCGAGAATCTTGAATACATCGCATCGAAGCTGGAGGCTTCTCTTGAAAGCATGGATGATCTGATGCCCCGCATCTATAACGATCCCGGGGTTAAGCAGGGCCTGATCGGCATCGATGGGAAAGCCCTCTATGGAGATGATCTGGATGTCGGTGTTTATGAAGGGATACAGTCCTCCTTCAGAGGGAGTAAGGCCATGACCTTTGCAGGGGATGATGGTCTTCTGTTTACCTGTCCGGTTTTTCATGGCCCCAATATCCGCTATGTCCTGTATCGGCTGTGTCCCTCCTCTGTCCTGGAGGATTATTTTGCGGTGGACATTTATGACGATCTCGGAAAGATCTGCGTGACCACCAGGGACGGTCAGATGATCATCCCCTTTTATGGGTGCAGCGAGGATGATCTTTTCTGGTATGAAAGCGAGGATATTCAAAGTAAATACGCCACCATGCACAGGGAGATGGAGGTCTCGGTTGCCGTAGCGGATATTTTTTCCACCGACCGGGGGGAAATGGTGCTTTTTGAATCGGAAATACCGGGAACCGATTTTCTGGTATCGGGATATGTTCCCAAAGCGGTTGCCTCGGAGGGAATCGGAAATATCACCTATCTGGTCATATGGGTATTCGGGCTACTTATGCTGCTTGTGATGATCGGAGCCTATTATCTTTCCAGAGTCCTTGTCAAGGCCAGGGAAAACGATGAGCTCAGAAAGGCCAAGGCCATAGCCGAGGAGACCGCGAAGGCCAAGGGAGATTTTCTGGCCAATATGTCCCATGAAATACGGACACCCATAAATGCAATGCTGGGATTGAACGAGATGATCTTAAGGGAGACGGAGGATGAGACGATCCTTGACTATTCCGAAAGCATTAAAGCGGCAGGCAGCACGCTGCTGGGCCTTATCAATGATGTTCTGGATTTTTCCAAGATAGAATCGGGAAAGATCGATATACTGCCTGTCGATTATGATCTGTCCTCTGTTCTTGGGGATCTTGTGAATATGATATCCACCCGGGCTGATCAGAAAGGGCTGGAGCTGAAAACGGATTTTGACCCCAATACCCCCAAAATGCTCAACGGCGATGAGATAAGGATCAAACAGGTCATTACCAACCTGCTGACAAATGCCGTTAAATATACTGAAAAGGGAAGCGTGACCTTCAAGGTGGGCTATGAGCGATCACAAAAAGAGCAGGATGTTGTATTTTTGAGCGTAAGCGTGGAGGATACGGGGATCGGTATCCGGGAAGAGGATATGGACAGGCTCTTCGGCGAATTTGAAAGGATCGAGGAAAGCCGTAACCGGTATGTGGAGGGAACCGGCCTCGGTATGAGCATTACAAAGAGCCTTCTCGATATGATGGGGTCTTCTCTGGAGGTAAAAAGCCGGTACGGAGAGGGATCCTCCTTTTCCTTCATACTTAAACAGAAGGTGGTCAGCCCGAGCCCTCTGGGGGATTATGCCGCCTCCTACAGAGAGCATCTTATGAAGCATCAGAAGTATAAAGAAGCATTTACGGCACCGGATGCGCAAATCCTGGTGGTGGATGACAATCTGATGAATCTGACCGTATTTAAGGGACTGGTAAAAAAGACTCTGATAAAGGTGGATACCGCGGAGGACGGCAACAGGGCCCTGGCGCTTACAAAAGATAAAAAGTATGACATAATTTTTCTCGATCACATGATGCCCGGAAAAGACGGGATAGAAACGCTTAAGGAAGTGAAAGTGCAGGCGGAGGGAAAAAATGCCGAAACTCCCGAGGTGTGTCTTACAGCCAATGCCATATCCGGATCCCGGGAGATCTATACTGCTGCCGGCTTTGATGAGTACCTGACAAAGCCCATCGATGCCGAAAGGCTTGAGGAATTGCTGCTCTCGTTCCTTCCGGAGGAAAAGATCACCAAAACAGAGCAGTCCCGGACAGAAGCCACCGGGGCTGACGGTGAGAACGATGAGGACGGCGGCGTGGTCATTCCGCCCGAGCTTGAGAAGCTGGGAGAACAGGACTGGATCGATGTTGAAGCGGGAGTCCGAAACAGCGGGTCTGCAGAGGCGTATATGCCGCTTCTCGGTATATTCTATTCTTCAATCGCCGAAAAGACAGAGGAGCTTGAGAGGTTTTATGCTCAAAATGATATACAGAATTACACGATCAAGGTACACGCATTAAAAAGCTCTGCCAGGATCATCGGCGCTGCACAATTCGGAGAGAAAGCACAGAAGCTTGAGGATGCGGGAAAGAGCGGGGACATTGCCTATATCAGGGAAAATCATGCTGCCTTCCTTAAGGAGTTTCAAAGCTTTTCAGAGCCTCTCTCTCTTCTTTTTGAGAAGGAGGAGACCTCCGATAAGCCCGCAGCTGATCAGGAGCTGATGGAAGCTGTTTTTGAAGAGCTGCGGCTTGCCGCCGATGACATGGACTGTGACCGGCTTGAGGGGATCCTTCAGGAAATGGAGGAGTACAGTATACCGGATAAGTACGCCGAATTGTGGAAGAAGATAAGGGAAGCGACGGAGAACTACGACTACGGCAGAGTATCGGAGCTGATCCCTCAGTGCA
>DNAD01000336.1:0-5381 GCA_003484785.1 Lachnospiraceae bacterium | reverse complement strand
GCCGGTTTTTGGCCGCTTTAGCGGCATATGAACAGTGAATTCATAATATAACGACTACAGGGGATCGGTGCCGGTGTTTGGCTGTGGCCGGGTGTTATCGGAGGAAGGTCGGGAAAGCAGGCATGAACATGTTCTTTAAGAAGAAGGAAAAAACCGTACGGAAACTGGAGTATGACAGCAATACCACAAAGCCGGTCCTTAAGTGCAGTATCTGCAGCGGTGAGCAGGTCGCGGGGCTTAAGGATATAAAGACCGGACATTTCGAGGAGATCATGCTGGTGAGAAACGACTATGACCTTGAACAGTTTAAGAAGATGACCGGAGTAAGCGAGATCCCGAGGGAATACTGAGGAGAAAATGGAGAGATATATACTTGCTGCCGTTGCGACAGGAGACTTTGAATCTGCTGAGGCTTCTCTTGAGGAGCTGGCCATGCTGGTGGATACGGCGGGAGGGAAGGCGGTTTTTAAAGTAGTGCAGGCCCTTGACGCTGTCAACAACGCTACCTATGTCGGGAAAGGAAAGGCAGAGGAGCTGGCCGGCCTGATGCAGGAGCTTGAAGCGGACGGAATTGTGTGCGATGACGAACTGACACCGGTACAGATGAGAAATCTGTCCGAAATAACGGACAGTAAGGTCATCGACAGAACGATCCTTATCCTGGATATTTTTGCGGCTCACTCCCATACGGCAGAGGGAAAGCTTCAGGTGGAAATGGCACAGCTTAAATACAGGGTATCACACCTTGCCGGGGCAGGTACTGCTCTGTCAAGGCTTGGAGGCGGGATCGGTACAAGAGGCCCCGGGGAGAAAAAACTGGAGTCGGACCGCCGGGTGATCAGGAAACGAATAGCGGTCCTTTCAAAGGAGCTGGAGAAGTTACAAAAGAGCCGGGAGACGACGAGAAAGCAGCGTATGAAGAGCGGGATCCCGGTGATCGCCATTACAGGCTATACCAACGCCGGAAAATCAACATTGTTAAACCGCCTGACCCGGGCAGGGGTTTTGGAGGAGGATAAGCTGTTCGCAACCCTTGATCCCACCACCAGAAGCTGTATCCTTCCCGGGAACAGAAAAGTACTGTTTACGGATACCGTGGGGTTCATCCACAAGCTGCCTCACCATCTGATCGATGCCTTCCGAAGTACACTGGAGGAGGCCCGGTTTTCGGATGTGATCCTTCATGTCGTGGATGCCTCGGATCCCGAATATGAGCTTCATGTGAAGGTGGTATACGATACCCTGCGAACGCTCGGGGTCCTTGACAAGCCCGTGATCACTGTATTTAACAAAATGGACGCGCTGTCCGGGGAGGCGTTTCTTCGGGATCCGACAGCGGATGCGGTTGTAAGGGTATCAGCGAAAACCGGTGAGGGTATGGATAAGCTGGTTGAGAGCATCAGGGATACTTTAATGAGCGGACAGACATATTTAAAAAGGATCTTCGATTATTCGGAAGCGGGGATGCTTGAGCGTATCCGTAATTCAGGATACCTTATAAAAGAAGAATACCTTCCGGAGGGGATACGGGTGGAAGCATATGTCCCGGATTCTCTCTTTGCTGCGGGTGCGGGATATGACTGATAATATTGTAAGTGATGTTGTCAATGAGATCATCAGAGCCTTTCCGTTTTTGCCTGACAATCTGTTTGTGCGGGCCGGAGTCGCAACGCTGTCGGTGATATTGCTGCTGTTTGCGGCAGGAGTGATCATAAGCGGTGTTTCCGGGATGATCGGAAGGATACTTGCGATGCTGATCGGCGGCAGGGCAGCGTTTGTATTCCGAAACTACCTTACGTGGCCCGGAACCGTTCATCATGAATTCAGTCATGCGCTGCTTGCCTTTCTTACGGGAGCGAAGGTGATAAGGATATCCCTTATCCCCCACGGTCAGGCACTGGGGCAGGTTCAGTACAGGCCGAGGGGCGGAAGGATCCTTCAGGCCCTGCAGATGTCGCTTTCCTCCATAGCCCCTGTACTGTGCGGCATGGTAACGGAAACTCTGCTGATGCTTAAGGTGCTTCCTCTGTGTGATGTATGGTGGAAGTATGCTCTTTTCGGATATTTTGCACTCAGTATTTTCCTGCATATGACATTGAGCCGGGAGGATATGATAAACCTGTGGAACGGGATAGTTCCAACGGTGTTTGTTCTGTATTGTGTTTTCCTTGTGACCGGAGCCTTTACTGGATGAATACTTTTCAGAACGGATCCTTATGCACGAGGGTATGACGGGATACATACGGTATCAGGTTCGCAAAGGTTTTTCTTCAGAGCATGTTAACAGAAAACGAAAAAAGCAAAGGAGATTTCATGAAAAAAGTATTAGTATCAATTTTTATGATCGCGGCAATGGCGGTATTTCCCACAGGCTGCGGGAATATCGTACAGGAACAGGCTAATGTGGGAGAGCCTGAGAAGCAGGAGGATGCGCGGGAGTCTCAGGAAGGGGAGGTATATGAGCCCGCGGACTACAGGGCTCTGGCCGGAGACTGGTACATTGACGGAGCCTTAAGCAACGGACACATCTCAATTGATGCACAGGGTAATGTTGTATCCTACGGTTATGAGGATGATGTCAATTATGAGGGAAAGATCGTCAGGGAGGAAAGCGAAAATCCTGACGGCAGCAGGGAAGTAAGCTATAACATTTATGATGACGGCGGAGAGTTTGTCATCGGCTTCTTTGAGCCGGAGGAAAAGGATTTTTATGAATTCTATACCGGGCAGGACGGCCTGTACCACTATGTAAGATCGGATCACTGCACCGAGACCGATGATGGATGGAAGGAGTATTACCGTAACATTGCCGGGGACTGGGAGAAGGCGCATGAAGAGGACAGTATCCACGGCTATAAGCTTTTATATCTTAATGATGATGATATTCCGGAGCTTGTGCTGATCGGATGTCCGGAATGGACCTGCCTTGAAATTTATACGTATCCCCATGGCGAAGCTTCCAAAGTTTATTCGGCGCAGAACCTGGGCGTTGATGGAAACGGACTGTCCTTCTATGAAAAAACCGGATTTCTTGTAGCCGGTAAATGGAATGCGGGAATTGGTGAGTATGTCTTCTTTAAGCCAATGAGCGAGGATCCCGATAAGGTTTACTGCAGGGTGGATATAGCCACAGAGGGCGGGCTTTCACAGGCTGGCTCAACGGATGTGGAGTATATCGGGCCGGAAGGGGAAGAACATACTGCCCATTACGATGAAGAATATGACATTCCGGATCTTTTGGAGAAAAGCAGCATAGAAGAGGCGCTTGGCATTGCTGATTTGTCCGCTTTAAAGAGGCTTGACAGTGAAGATGATCTCATAGACTTTACTGCGCTGACTGATCTTCTTGACAGGAATGGCATTTGAAGACAGGGAGAATGAAAGATAATAATGAAGGCAGCATGGTTTTGTATCCCCGCCCATGGGCACACCGATCCGACACCTGGACCGGTCAGACAATTCTATATCACCATCGTATCGAGCATGATGAGCAATTGCCCCGAGGAGAGAGAATATGTATTTAACAAAGCGGTTTGAAGCTTCAGAGCAGAGCATAGGTGATATAACATCGTTTGTAAAAAAAAGCCTGGAGGATTACGGGATAAAAAAGAAGGACTGCTCTAAAGCCATCCTTACGGTAGAAGAGGTGGCAGGAAGCCTCATACTGCATAACAGGGCAGCAGGAAGGGAGGATGCGTCAGCCGGAAATAATAAATTGACCGTTACAGTCAATGGATTCATGGGCAATCTGACCATAGACCTGGCCGCAAGGGGGGACGAGTATTCCATTCTGCATGACATGTCCTCTGCGTCTCTGAACGACATAGATGAAGAAAATCAGGAGGCTGAACTTCAGGATACTATCAGGAATATCCTGCTGAGTTCGCTGGGGCAGAGCCTGAAACACAGGCATTCAGGCGGAGTCAACTACATAAGGATGACCGTCGTGCGTACAAAACGGGCATTTCTCTACCAGACTCTCGGAGCAATGGCGGCGGCTGTGATCCTTGGCCTGTTGTTTGACCTGGTCATGCCGGACAGCGTCAATACCACGCTAAACACTATTCTGCTGGTGCCGGTAAAGACCATGTATATGAATTCCCTTAAGATGATAGTGGCGCCGGTTGTGTTTTTCTCTATCATTTCCTGTATCGCGCAATTTTCGGATCTGGAAGCCCTGGGGCGTATAGGAGGAAAGATCATAAGATTGTATCTTTTTACCACATTTGTGGCGGTAGCTGTAGGCATAGGAGTATTCTGCCTTATAGGTCCCGGAGATGCTTCCATGTTAGACACTCCTGTTGCTGATGCTGCCTCTGTAACCTCCCGGACCATGGAGGTATCCATTCTGGATACGATAGTGGGTATCGTTCCTTCGGATATCGTCACTCCCTTCTTAAAATCCAATATGCTCCAGCTTATCTTCATGGCAGTATTGTGCGGAGTGGCAACAGGGCTTCTCGGAAAGTATTCGGGAAAGCTGCGCGACCTTTTTCAGGCCTGCAATGACCTGTTCCTGAAGGTGACAGGTCTGATAATAAAGGTTATGCCTGCTGCGGTTTTCTGCTCCATCATGTCCATGGTGCTTACCATGGGAATAAAGACGATCCTATCTGTGTTTGCCATGCTCGGAACCTTTATCCTTGGAACCGTATGCATGATGGGCTTTTATTGTCTTCTGATAGTAATTAAAGGCAGGATATCACCACTTCCCTTTGTAAAAAAATACGCACCCTACATGCTACAGACATTCTCACTGGCATCTTCGAATGCTTCCATACCCGTCAACATGGAGGCCTGTGAAAAGATAGGCATAGCAAAAAAAATATACACCCTTTCAATACCCCTGGGAGCCACCCTTAATATGGACGGAACCTGTATACACCTGGCAGTGTTTGCCCTGACTCTTGCAAAGATATACGGGGTGGATATCACACAGGGAGCAATGCTTTCAATGATAATATCGATAGTGATCCTTTCAATGGGCGCGCCGGGTATTCCCGGAGCAGGTCTTATCTGCCTTTCAGTCCTGCTTACTCAGATGAATGTGCCTGTGGAGGCAGTAGGTATAGTAATGGGCATTGATTCCCTCTGCGGTATGTGCAGGACGGCCAGTAACTGCCTTGGAGACGTGGTAGTCTCCACCGTTGTCGCAAAAAGCGAAGGCGAGCTTGACATGGAGGTATATTCCAAAGGGGCTTAAACGTCCGGCAGTTGTCATACGAAAACAGCAGGTAAATATTCAGTACAGGACCACGCATTTACTGCGTAGTCCGTGAAAAACGTAATTGAGCCAGAGCAAGTCTGCAGTGGTGGAGAAGGATCCCGAGTTTATTAAAAAGCATATGTACGATGAGGGAAGCACGGTAGTCGTGAAGCTT
>DNAD01000055.1:3246-6700 GCA_003484785.1 Lachnospiraceae bacterium | reverse complement strand
ACGAAGGAGAAGGTCGGCAGTCATATAGTAAGGCGGTGTGATATCCATGACTGCGGACAGACCGGTATAGTAGGTCATCTGGGAGGTGTCTTCTCCCTTATCGAGGATAATCATATCCACCATATCAACAATAAGCAGAACCTGGAGGGAGCGGAGATAGGCGGCATTAAAATGCATGCGGCCATTGATGTGGTATATCGCCGAAACCATATCCATCACTGTACGAGGGGGCTTTGGCTTGACTGGCAGGCACAGGGAACCAGGGTCACCGGCAACCTTTTCCATGACAATGCGCTTCCCTTCCCGTTCCTTATGAGGGATGAAGCGCTGGGAGGGATCGGAGAGGATATTTTTGTGGAGGTTTCCCACGGCCCAACGCTTATAGACAATAATATCCTTCTTTCCACAAGATCCCTAAAGCTTGCCACCCAGGGAGTCGCCTTGGTCCATAATCTTATTGCCGGCGCGATCTGCGCAGTGGGGAAGGGAACGGATAACGGGGCAAAGAGCCTTATCTCACCCAGATATACACCCTATCATGTTCCTCACGGCACCCAGGTCGTGGGCTTTATGACCTTCCTTCACGGGGATGACCGGTTCTATAACAATATCTTCATCCAGCAGGAGGTGGATCCCTTCATGGAAGAGCTTTCAAAGCATTCGGAGGATAACTGCTGGGATGATAACAATGTAACGGCGGGAACTCATGTCTTTAACGGCTATCCCCTTTATGAGGAGTGGGCAGCGGAGTTTGAGGGCTACTGCGGAATGGGCTCTCCTGCGAGTGACCGTTATTATATGCATCTGCCGGTATGGTCGGAGGGGAATCTTTATCTGAACGGGGCCCGTCCCTTTGAAAAGGAGAAAAACGGCAGAGTGGATGCTGAAAAGAAATACAGTCTTTCCCTCGTTTCCGGGCCTGACGGGATATGCCTGAAAACCGATATCGATCTTACGAAGGAGGAGTTTTCCTGCAGGATGGTGGATACAGAGCTTTTGGGCATGGCGTTTGAGCCCGAGCAGTATTATGAGAACCCGGACGGCACACCTATCACCTTTGACCGGGATTATTTCGACCTGAAGCGGGAGGACAGTATCCTTCCGGGACCGTTTTCATCCAAAACCCTCAACGGGTTACTCCTTTCAAAATGACCCCCCGGGACGGAGTCACAGGTCCATTTCATACATAATGTTCAGAATGGCCCCCGGGGACGGAGTCAGTGGTCCATATTATACATTTTGTATAGAATGGACCACTGACTCCGTCCCCGGGGGCCATTTTTGACACTTACGAGCCACCATCCATGGCTTGAGATGGGTTTCGCCCATCGTAGCGTCCTGTTACGCGGCCTCCGGAAGAGCCTCTGCCTCAAATTCGGTGTAGTACTCGTCGAGAAGCTCCTTTATCCTTCTTGCAATTTCAACATAGTCCTCAGTATACAGATTTGCAAGGGATATCCTCACACTTCCCTCCGGTGCGTCAAAGCCGGGCCCGTACATCAGAACCACGCCCTTCTTTTGCGCCAGGTCGTTTAAGAAGTCCAGATCGGATATATTCTCACGTTTCCAATCCGCAAATTCACTGCCGTACTGGTCCGCTATCATTGTGTTAATGTCTACTATCGTATAGTATTCGGCATTTTCACCGCTCAGATCCTTATCGATCCCCAGGGCATCCATCAGGGCAATGTAGCGTTCATTCACAGTGGCGTTTGCCAGCTCGATATATTCATCTTTCCCATAGACGGTATGAGACAATGCCATGATGTCCATAAAGATCTGTGAGGGCGTTGAAAGACCGCTGGTATGATAAAGACCGATAGATCTGCTGTCAGCCGTCAGACGTTCAATGAACTTCATGGAGGACGGATCGGTAACAGCGATCGCGTACTCATCCCAAAGCTCATTCAGGTCTTCTTCGGAAAGTCTGGTGAGAAGGTGGTCACAAACGTTGTCACGGCTCATGGCGATCAGTCCTGTCCGCCAGCCTGTTGCGCCGTAGAGCTTTGAGAAGGAATACACAAGGATCGTATTATAGGGCAGTCTGCTGTAAACAGACTCAAAGCCGTTTACAAAGGTTCCGTAAACATCATCTGTCAAAATGATCAGATCGGGGTTTTCGGAAACTGCCGCCTCCAATGCGTCCAGGGTACGGGCGGACAGGGCGTGTGATGCCGGATTGGAAGGATTTACAAGGAAAAACGCCTTGATGTCCTTATCCTTAAGCTTATTGAGCTCTTCTTCGTCAATGTCCCAGTTATGAGCCTCATCCGAAGCTACGTTGATGGAAACAAGGCCGTAATTATTGACATCCGGGATCTCCAGATAGGGAGTGAAGATAGGTGTGCCGATAGCGATCTTGTCTCCCGGTTTCAGAAGCCTGTTATGGTTCAGAGTATGAAAAATATAGGTCATGGCTGCGGAACCGCCCTCTGTAGGGAAGATATCCGTCCCGTTTTCCGGCTCTTTTCCGTTAAATAAGGCGGATACCAGAAACTCGTTCAGAATGGCCTCCGTATGGGTAAGGCAGCGGGAGGGGGTAGGATAATAATCTCCGGTGATACCGTTTGAAAACTCAAAGAGGAGATCGTCCTTATCCATATTCAGGTCTTTTACACAATGCTCTACGGCATCGATCAGAAACTTGTCCGTGTCGGATTTTTCATCCATAAACGCGTCAAACCGCTCGCCGATCCCTTCCTTATTTCCGTGTCCTGCCATATCGCCGTTAGCATAGACAAGCTCACATTCCGAAGTTGCAAAATCCATCAGACGGGTAAAGGCACGCCGCACCTTTCCGTTGATCCAGTTCGGATTGCCGCGGCCCGCATCCAGAACCGGATATCCTGCCTCGTTATCGGGGGCAAGCTTTCTCTGAAAAGCCGTGATCTCAAAGGCACTGAGCTCCTTCTGAAACTGATCCTGTGTTTCCTCCGTCATCGAGGGATTCTCTGCCTTTTTGCTTTCCGCATAGCTCCTTAATGCGGAGTAGTCAATACTACAGGCGCTCAGGGATAACGCCATCAGTATACTCACTATACCTGCGCCTGCTTTTTTCATGATTTTAAGATTCATATACACCTCCTTATTTTCTTTAAACTATTGCAATTAATTCTACCATTAAATCTTTTTCCTGTTAAGGTCAAACACTGTAGTTTCCCTTTCTTGTATGTTCAGTGTCATAACAGTCTACTTTTTGGTGAACTGTTACTGATCTGATCGTAAGGAGGCAGGGTTTTATGAACCAGTATGTTACGGGAGCAGTTATCAAACAACTGCGGGAAGCAAACAAAATGACACAGCTTCAACTGGCAGAAAAGCTGGGAGTAAGTGATAAGTGCGTGTCCAAAAGACACTGTAAAAGGTAAAAACTGCTTCATTACAGAGTCCTTTTGTGGTACAATCTACAGGTATGGCTTCATTGAAAGATTTTCGTTACTATTCACAGCCGAAT
>DNAD01000055.1:536-3116 GCA_003484785.1 Lachnospiraceae bacterium | reverse complement strand
CAAAAGGCTGTGAATAGTAACAGATTTTCTGATGACAGCCATACAGGCAGAGATTTGCAGCAGTTCACCAAAAGGTGAGCTGTTACGGAAATTTTGGGAGGAACATGATGAGTAAGATGACTATGACGCAGAAGATCTTAGCCGAGCATGCCGGCCTGCCCTTTGTAGAGGCCGGACAGCTTATCGAAGCCGGGTTGGATCTTGTGCTGGGAAATGATATTACGACTCCGGTAGCGATAAGGGAGCTCGACAAGATCAAAAAGGAGGAGGTCTTTGACAAGGATAAAATAGCTCTTGTTATGGATCATTTCATTCCTAATAAGGATATAAAATCTGCGGAAAACTGTAAGTGTGTGAGAGAATTTGCGGCCAGGCATGAGATCAGCCATTACTACGATGTGGGTAAAATGGGGATAGAGCATGCGCTGCTGCCCGAGCAGGGGCTTACGGTAGCGGGTGACGTTATCATAGGAGCAGATTCCCATACCTGTACCTATGGGGCTCTGGGGGCCTTTTCCACCGGCGTGGGCAGTACGGACATGGCTGCCGGTATGGCCACGGGTAAGGCATGGTTCAAGGTTCCGGCGGCCATAAGGTTTAACCTTACCGGCAAGCCCGCAAAATGGGTAAGCGGCAAGGACGTGATCCTGCATATCATCGGCATGATCGGAGTGGACGGCGCACTTTATAAGTCAATGGAGTTTACCGGTGACGGTATAGAGCACCTTTCCATGGATGACCGTTTCACCATCGCAAATATGGCCATCGAAGCCGGCGGCAAGAACGGGATCTTTCCGGTGGACGAAAAGGCGGAAGCTTATATGAAGGAGCATTCAAGGCGTCCTTATAAGATATATACAGCAGACGAGGATGCGGTGTACGATGAGGAATACACCATCGATCTTTCAGAGCTTAAGCCGACGGTTGCTTTCCCGCATCTTCCGGAGAACACGAAAACGGTGGATGAGATAGAGGAAAAGATCTTTGTGGATCAGGCGGTCATAGGCTCCTGTACCAACGGAAGGCTGGATGACCTTAGGACAGCGGCAGAGATATTAAAGGGAAAGAAGGTTGCGGACAGGGTTCGCTGCATTATCATTCCCGCGACACAGCAGATATATCTTCAGGCCCTTGAGGAGGGGCTTATAAAGACCTTTATAGAGGCCGGTGCCATTGTTTCCACCCCTACCTGCGGCCCCTGTCTGGGAGGCTATATGGGTATCCTCGCTGCGGGAGAGAAATGTATCTCCACCACCAATCGAAACTTTGTGGGCCGGATGGGGCATGTAGATTCGGAGATCTATCTGGCAAGCCCCGCCGTAGCCGCCGCCACCGCCCTTAAGGGTTATATAACAACTCCGACTGAAGATTTTCGCTCCGGGATAACCATGAGGTCGAACGATATATATATTCCTAAATTTTAAAAGGAGTCAACAACTATGAATGCACAGGGAAAAGCCTTTAAATACGGAGATAATGTAGATACGGATGTGATCATTCCCGCAAGGTATCTGGCCATCCAGGACGCAGAGGAGCTTTCTGCACACTGCATGGAGGATATCGATAAGGATTTCGTAAACAAGATCTCAAAGGGAGATATGATCATTGCCGGTAAGAATTTCGGCTGCGGCTCATCAAGAGAGCATGCCCCCCTTGTGATAAAGACCTGCGGAGTAAGCTGCGTGATCGCAGAGACCTTTGCCAGGATCTTTTTCAGGAATGCCATAAACATAGGTCTTCCGATCATCGAATGTAAGGAGGCCTCACAGAACATAGAAACCGGAGATGAGATCAGCGTGGACTTTGATTCGGGAATGATCTATAACCGCACTAAAAATCAGGAATACAAGGGCCAGCCTTTTCCTGAGTTCATGCAGAATATCATTAAGAACGAGGGACTGGTCAACTATATCAACAGTCAGGCATAGGCCTGATGAAACGCTGGGATATCTATCTGATCATACTGGTTCTTTCCGCCGCCGGCATCTGGTATTTCTTTACTGTGCATGACTTTGAGAACGGTGAGGTGGCTGATGCCAGGGCCTTTATTTACGCGGATTCCGAGGAGATAGCCGTCCTTCCGCTTGATAAGGATACCTCCCTGACGGTGCCCGGATACGGAGGGAACACCTGTACGGTTAACATAACATCGGGAACCGTGAATGTGACCGCGGCGACCTGTCCGGATAAGCTCTGTGTAAAGCAGAAGAGTATCCGAAAAAACGGAGAGACCATAGTCTGTCTTCCGGCACGGATCCTTATTGAGATCAGAACTTCGAAAGAGACCGGAATATCGGATTATGACGCGGTATCCGAATAACCGCATAGATTTCCTTACGTCAGCGGACAGGTCTTTCCGGACGTTTCGGAGTATTAATATGAGTGTTAAACGGGTCAGTTATCTCGGGCTGTTTTTATGCATATCGCTTGTGATCAGCTATATAGAAGCTGTTCTGCCCCCTTTAAGCGGGATCCCCGGGGTGAAACCGGGGCTTTCCAATGTCGTCACTTTACTGATACTTAAGCTTTTCGGGAAAGAGGAAATGATCCGGTCTGAAAAGCGACCGGATCGGAGTGATC